>NZ_NCFJ01000283.1:0-3342 GCF_002281105.1 Polynucleobacter sp. 35-46-11 | reverse complement strand
ATCATCTCATGACATTCACAATTGTTTTTCTAATCGCCTTCATCGCCAGCTTTGGTCTACGCCACTGGTTATCTCAACGCCAAATTCGTCACGTCGCCCTTAACCGCGATGTGGTACCCGCCGAGTTTGCCTCTCAGATCTCCCTGGCCGAACATCAAAAAGCGGCCGACTACACCATCGCCAAATTACGCCTCGGTATTTTTGAAAACGGTGTCAGCGCGATTATCTTGATCAGCTTCACACTCTTGGGTGGTCTGCAAATTTTAAATCTGTCCCTTCTGCAACTATTGGGGGAAGGTATTGCGCAGCAAATGGCTTTACTTATATCCATTGTCATCATCTCCGGAATTATTGATCTACCCTTTTCCTGGTACAAACAGTTTTATCTGGAAGAACGCTTTGGCTTTAATCGTATGAATGCCAAATTATTTTTTAGTGATATGTTCAAAGGTCTCGGGGTTGGTGGTGCGATTGGTGTTCCCCTCCTTTGGGTCATTCTGAGTTTGATGGCTCAAGCAGGAGACCTTTGGTGGCTCTGGGCCTGGGGTGTTCTTACTGCCTTCAGTTTGTTAATGCAGTGGGTATTTCCGACCTTTATCGCCCCAATCTTTAATAAGTTTGAAGCGCTAGAAGAAGGTGCACTCAAAACACAAATCGAAGCCTTACTCAAACGTTGTGACTTTGCAAGCCAAGGTCTATTTGTGATGGATGGCAGTAAACGTAGCGCACACGGAAATGCATTTTTTGCCGGAATGGGCAAAGCGAAGCGTATTGTCTTTTTTGATACCTTGATTGAAAAACTCAATCCCGGCGAAGTAGAGGCAGTACTGGCTCATGAACTCGGTCACTACAAGTGCAACCATATTCGTAAACGCCTACTGGTTTCTTTTGCCTTGAGCTTTGTCACGCTGGCACTACTGGGCTGGGTCAGCACTCAGCCATGGTTCTACAGCGACCTTGGCGTGATGCCCAACCCGAATGGGTATAACGGCGGCTTGGCTTTAGCGCTCTTTATGCTGGTATCACCAGTATTTAGCTTCTTCCTTACCCCACTATCGAGCTTGGCATCACGTAAACATGAATACGAAGCCGATGGTTTTGCTGCAGATAAATCCTCCGCAAGTGATTTGATCTCGGCCCTGGTCAAGCTCTATCAAGACAACGCTTCGACTTTAACGCCAGATCCGATCTATACCGCTTTCTATAGCTCACACCCTCCCGCGCCATTGCGCATTGCCAATCTCAAACGTTTTAGCTAAGTAATCTGGAATTGATTTAGTTAATGGAACAATTTCATGCGCTATTAACCGCCTCCTATGGAAGACATTATTTAGCGCAGCGTTTAGTAAAAGATGATCGTGGCAATGAATCTCCTATCGGTGAATTAATTCAGGTAAGCACGCCAGCAAAGCAGCATATCGGCGCGGTAGGTGATCGTATGTTATTGGAAATGACTTCAGCTGATCAAGCGCGAATTATTCGCATCGAGCCACGAGAAAATTTACTCTATCGATCCGATGCTTTTAAAAGCAAACTCATTGCCTCAAATGTTGATCAAATATTAGTCGTGCTAGCTACACAACCTGCTTTCTCACCCGATCTTTTGGGAAGAGCGGTTGTCGCTGCTGAAACCAATCAAATTGGTTTACATATTCTGCTCAACAAGTGCGATCTCAAAGATAACTTAGAACACGCCCGCAAAATCATTGCGCCCTATGCGCGTATGGGCTACCCCGTAACAGAGGTATCTGCCAAGTTTGATGAGGCCTCCATTGAAGCATTGCGACCAGCTATCTCCGGCAAGGTATCGGTATTTGTAGGTCAATCCGGTATGGGTAAATCTAGCCTACTCAATGCCTGGGTCCCCAACGCTGCAGCGATTACTCAAGAGTATTCAGTTCGCTTAGATACCGGCAAGCACACCACAACAGCTTGCCGCTACTTTGAGTTGCCTGAGACTTGGGGGCGTGATGCTAACGGCAAATTAGGTGCTTTAATTGACTCTCCAGGCTTTCAGGAATTTGGCTTGGCCCACATGTCGGTGAGTGAACTAGAGCATGCCTTTAGGGAGTTTCATGATCTGCTCGGCAAGTGTCGCTTTCATAACTGCGCCCATCAATCAGAACCCGATTGTGCGATACGAGAAGCAGTCGACAGAAGTGAAATAGCGCCAGAAAGACTGGCGCTATTTAGGCAATTACGTTCTGACTCAAAAACGGCTGATACGCAGATTCAGGGAATTAGCCAAGCCAAAGAGCGATGGTCAGCATTAGCAATAAAGCCATCCAAGCGATAACCAAGCGCCACACCAAGCCAATGGCGGAGCGCATCGTACGCTCATTCGGCTCAAGCCCCACTTCGTACACAACAGGCTCACCTGCTTCAGCCATGCGCAACGCTTCATCGCTATCGGGCTCGCTCATTGGCTCACCCAAACGAACACCTAATGCACCACTACCGGATGCCAAGATCACCGCCGATAAAGAGTCGGACCATTTGCCAGTCAGGTGGCGCCATGCGTAGACTGCACCTTCAAAGTTGCCGACGATCGCAAAGCCCATTGCCGTAATACGTGCAGGCACCCAATCCAATACGTAGAAGAAATGACGCGCTGCTTCACTTAAATTGAAATCGCCTTTTTCTGACCAACGCTGGGCAGCTGTATCAGCCAAGCGATACAAGACCACACCTGCAGGTCCCATTGGCATTAAGAACCAGAACAACACACCAAACACATGGTGATGTGCGCCAATAATGGCGCGTTCCAGCGCAAGTGAAATAACTTCAGTCTCGGTGAGATTGGAAGTATCTAATTCGGGGCCGTACCACTCACCTAATGCTGTACGTGCTGCTGGCAAATCATGGTTTGCAATTGCCTCATGAACCAGCGTAAAGGAGTGACTAAATTGGCGAAAGCCAAAAAATAAATAGGCGATTATGACGTTCCACACAAATCCCAAAATTGGGAAGCTCACCATAAATACAACATAAATAATGAAGACTAGGAATGTTGGCAGTATGAATGCGACTAGGCAAGCCATACGCGCACCAACTGGACTGGCACCTTCCTCAGTCTTGCCGCCGAATTCGCCAGCAACCCAATCCAACCAGCGAGCACTCATACGCGCGATCCAATGGGTCGAAGTTACTGGGCGATATTGCTCAGCAATGAGGGCGAAGAGAATAGAAAAGAAAGTCATACTTTTAATAAATGATAAAGGTTACGCAACATTCCAGCAGTAGCGCCCCAGATAAAACGATTTTCATAGGGCATTGAATAAAACCGACGGCTACCCTGATCACTCTCCCAGACCCGCACTTGATGATTTGCGGGATCCATTA
>NZ_NCFJ01000282.1:0-3395 GCF_002281105.1 Polynucleobacter sp. 35-46-11 | reverse complement strand
CCCATTGGAATTGGTGCGCTCGGCAATGCAGCAGATTTTGCACCACCGGCAGAAGCGTTTAATGCGTCACCCTTAGTGATGCGACCATCACGTCCAGAACCAGCAACTTGACCAGCATCGATATTTTTCTCTGCAAGGATCTTTGCAGCAGAAGGTGCAGCAGCAGCGCCAGATGATTTAGCGGCCGGTGCAGCTTTAGCAGGAGCGGCGGCGGGATCTGCTGCAGGTGCTGGAGCAGCTACAGCCGCTGCAGGGGCAGCAGAAGCAACAGCAGTGCTATCAATCTTCGCAATCAACTGCTCAGCAACAACTGTGCCGCCGTCAGCAACAACGATCTCTGTGATTACACCAGCGGAAGGTGCAGGAACTTCCAACACCACTTTGTCGGTTTCAATCTCAATCAAAATCTCATCTTGACCGACAGCATCACCGACCTTCTTTTTCCATTGCAACAAAGTAGCTTCGGCTACTGACTCGGAGAGCTGGGGAACTTTAACTTCAAAAATAGCCATGATTAATCCTATTTAGTGTTTGTATATTGAGTGATGTCTACGATTACTTCGTAATGACATAACCCTTAAGTTTTGCGAATGCTGCAGTAAGAAGAGACTTTTGCTGTTCTTGATGGAGATGAGCATATCCACAAGCTGGTGAAGCTGATGCTGGACGACCCGCATATGCCAACTTCATACCTTCAGACATGTTCTCCAAAATATTGTGCTGAACAAAGAACCAAGCGCCTTGGTTTTGTGGTTCATCCTGACACCACACAACCTCTTCAAGGTTCGGGTACTTCTTCAACTCAGCAGTCAACGCTTTATGTGGGAACGGATAGAGTTGCTCCAAACGAATAATCGCCACATCATCAAGCTTTTTCTCGGTACGTGTTTTGGCTAGATCGTAATAAACCTTACCGGAACACATTACCAAACGAGTCACCTTCTTGCCATCGATACTGTCATCGCGTTCAGGAAGAATGGTTTGGAAACCACCCTTAGTGAACTCAGTCAATGGCGAAGCGGCTTCCTTGTTACGTAGCAATGATTTTGGTGTCATCAAGATCAGCGGCTTGCGGAATTGACGAATCATCTGACGACGCAATACGTGGAAGATCTGTGATGCCGTAGTTGGCTGAATCACCTGCATATTGGTATCAGCACACAACTGCATGAAGCGCTCTAGACGTGCAGATGAATGTTCTGGTCCCTGACCTTCATAACCGTGCGGCAACATCATGACCAAGCCGTTTGCGCGACCCCACTTCACTTCACCTGAAGCAATAAATTGGTCAATTACAACTTGAGCACCGTTAGCAAAATCGCCGAACTGCGCTTCCCAAATAGTCAAGGTATTAGGCTCAGCTGCTGCATATCCATACTCAAAACCAAGGACAGCCTCCTCTGACAAGATCGAGTCAATTACCAAAAATGGAGCTTGATCTTTTGCAATGTGACGGAGGGGAATGTAAACCCCTTTATCCCATTTTTCACGGCTTTGGTTATGAAGCACTGCGTGGCGATGGGTAAAGGTTCCACGACCACTATCCTCGCCAGATAAGCGAACTGGGTAGCCACTAGCCACTAAGGATGCGAAAGCCATATGCTCACCCATACCCCAATCGATATTAGTTTCACCGCGACCCATTGCAGCGCGGTCTTTGAGAACCTTCTCAACCAGCGGGTGAACTTGGAAACCTTCGCGAACTGTTGAGACTCTCTCTGCTAAGCGCTTCCATTCAGTTAACGGAATTGCGGTGTCCGCCTCATCGGTCCACTTCTTATTTAAGAATGGTGACCAATCTACTGCGAACTTACCCTTAAAGTTACTTAATACTGGATCAGAGGTTTGCTTACCAGCATCCATTGCAGCACGGTACTCTTTCACCATCAAATCACCAGTACCAACTGGCAATACACCTTGTGCCTCTAACTTATCGGCGTAATGCTTGCGTGTACCTGGGTGAGCTGCAATGATTTTGTACATCAAAGGTTGTGTCATTGCAGGAGTATCTTGTTCGTTGTGACCAAGCTTCCTGAAGCAAACGATATCAATCGCAACATCTTTGTGAAACTGGCTACGGAACTCTACTGCCAACTTTGTTGCCAATACCACCGCCTCAGGATCATCACCATTCACGTGCAGTACCGGCGCATCAATTACTTTCATGATGTCGGTGCAATACAAGCTTGAACGCAAATCGCGTGGATCTGAAGTAGTGAAACCAATTTGGTTGTTGATCACAATATGGATCGTGCCACCAGTAGAGTAGCCACGAACTTCCGCCATCGCTAAAGTCTCTTGCATCACACCTTGGCCTGCAATCGCCGCATCACCATGCACCAATACCGGCATCACTTGCTCACCCAACAAATCGCCGCGACGCTCCATACGAGCACGGGCAGAACCCTCAACCACTGGGTTCACGATTTCTAGATGGGATGGATTAAAGGCCAATGACAAATGCACTGGACCAGCAGGAGTAGCAATATCACTCGAGAAACCCTGGTGATACTTCACGTCGCCTGCAGGCAAAGTTTCTGGGCCCTTGTGCTCAAACTCAGCAAACAAGTCTGTAGGCATCTTGCCCAAAGTATTGACCAACACGTTGAGACGACCGCGGTGGGCCATACCAATCACAATTTCTTGAACACCCTTGGAACCAGCCTCACGGATTAACTCATCCATACAGGCGATGAAGCTTTCACCACCCTCAAGAGAGAAACGCTTTTGACCGACATACTTAGCCTGTAAATAGCGCTCTAAACCTTCGGCCGCAGTCACGCGGTCGAGAATCTGGCGCTTTTGATCCACATTGAAATGCGGGGTTGCGCGAATGGACTCTAACTTCTCTTGCCACCACTTCTTAATCTTTTGGTCTGCAATAAACATGTACTCGGCACCCAGGGTGCCGCAGTAGGTTTGACGCAAGGCTTGCAATAAATCACGCAAGGTCATTTCATACTTACCAAAGAATGTATTGCTGGTGTTAAAGACGATATCCATATCGCCGTCACCAAAGCCATAGAAGGCTGGATCTAATTCAGGAATATCCGGACGCTCTGTGCGCTTTAAGGGATCAATATCCGCCCAACGATTACCTACGTTGCGATACGCAGCAATCAGCTGCTGAACGGCTACACGCTTGCGACCCATTTCAGAGTCAGCCGAATCAGCGGATACCGTACGAATAGGACCTTGCTTCGCGCGCTCAGCAAAGGAAGCAACAATAGGTCCATGTGCAATGTCAGCTCGAGACGAACCATCGACAGCTGGAATTTGCTTCACGTTATCAAAATAATCTCGCCAGTGATCAGCTACAGAAGCTGGATCGTGCAAGTAGGATTCGTAGAGTTCCTCTACGTAAGGGGCGTTTCCGCCGAAGAGATAGGAATTAT
>NZ_NCFJ01000281.1:0-3398 GCF_002281105.1 Polynucleobacter sp. 35-46-11 | reverse complement strand
TAAGAGACGAGAATGGCTGTGCAGATAGAAAATTTAGGTCAGTTAGACCGCAAAGTGACCTTAGAGTTCGCTCGTGCCGATTTGGCTAAGGCAAGAGAAACCCAATTGGCTAAATTGGGTAAGACCATGAAAGCTCCAGGCTTCCGTCCAGGCAAAGTGCCTAAGAATATGGTTGAAAAGCAGTACGGTATGCAAGTGGATTTTGAGCTGCAGTTCGATAAAGCTCAAGAACTCTTCTTTGAGTTGGCTAAAAAGGAAAATATCCTTCTAGCCGGTCAACCACGCCTTGACCCAAAATCAGAATTAGACGCAGACAACATTGTGTTTGATGCCTACTTTGAAGTATTGCCAGAAGTAAAGATTGGCGACTTCAGTACAGCAGAAGTGACTAAGTACACAACCGATATTTCTGATGCAGAAATTGATCGCGCATTAGATGTATTGCGTAAGCAGCAAGTTCATTACCACCCACGTGGTGAAGCCGGTGCACATGGTGATGGCGGTGCAAATACTGCAGCACAAGCTGGCGACCAGGTTGTAATCGACTTCGTTGGCAAGATCGACGGCGTTGAATTTGCTGGCGGTAAAGCTGAAAACTTTGAGTACGTTCTTGGTGAAGGCCGTATGCTCCCAGAATTTGAGGCTGCCACACTGGGCCTCAAAGCAGGTGAGAGCAAGACTTTCCCATTAAGCTTCCCAGCGGATTACCACGGCAAAGATGTCGCTGGTAAGACTGCCGATTTCACTATCACTGTGAAGTCAGTCAATTGGGCGCACCTGCCAGCAGTTGATGATGCTTTCGCATTGTCCATGGGCGTTGCTGAAGGTGGCGTTGCTAAGATGCGCGAAGAAGTAAAAGAAAATTTAGAGCGTGAAACCAAACGTCGTATTACCTCCTTGCTAAAAGGTGAAGTAATGGAAAAGCTCAACAGCCTTTGCGAGCTCGATGCACCAAAGTCTTTGGTTGCTCAAGAGCAAGAGCGTTTAGTTGAATCTGCCCGTCAAGACTTGATGCAGCGTGGCATTCCAAATGCTAAAGACGCTCCAATTCCTGCTGAGATGTTTGCTGAGCAAGCTATCAAGCGTGTTCGCCTTGGCTTGATATTGAGCGACTTGGTTAAGCAGCAAAACTTGGCTGCTACAGCTGATCAAATTAAAGCTGAGATTGATGAGCAAGCTGCCACTTACGAAGATCCAAAAGAAGTGGTACGTTGGTTCTATAGCAACCCAAGCCGCCTCAAAGATATCGAGAACTTGGTATTGGAAGATAACGTGATTAATTATTTCACTTCGCAAGCTAAAGTGATTGATAAAGCGGTTACTTTCGAAGAACTCAGCAAGCTCAATTAAGTATTTAACAAATAAAGGCCTGATCACATGAACCAGAATCATTTCCAGTCTGAGAATCTAGAACCCCAAGGTTTGGGTTTAGTTCCCATGGTGATTGAAACCTCTGGTAGAGGTGAGAGGGCCTATGACATTTACTCTCGTTTACTAAGAGAACGGGTTGTGTTCTTGGTTGGCGAAGTAAATGATCAAACTGCAAACTTAGTGATTGCCCAGTTGCTATTCCTTGAGAGCGAGAACCCAGATAAAGAAATCTCTCTGTACATCAACTCTCCTGGTGGTTCTGTATCTGCTGGATTGGCGATCTATGACACCATGCAATTCATCAAGCCACACGTAAGTACTTTGTGTATGGGTATGGCTGCCAGCATGGGTGCATTCTTATTGTGTGCAGGTGAGAAGGGCAAACGTTACGCATTGCCGAATTCACGTGTCATGATTCATCAGCCATTAGGTGGCGCACGTGGTCAAGCTTCTGATATTGAAATTCAAGCTCGTGAAATTCTGTACTTGCGTGAGCGTTTGAATAAGATTCTCTCTGAACGCACTGGCCAATCTATTGAAACGATTGCTAAAGATACGGATCGCGATAACTTCATGTCTGCAGATCAAGCTCAAGAGTATGGCTTGATTGATAAAGTCATCGACAAACGTCCTTAATCACTACTTCTCATTTAGACGGCCATCTTGAGCGATATCAACACCACCAATAGCGCAGATAAAGTTTTGTATTGCTCTTTCTGCGGTAAGAGCCAACACGAAGTAAAGAAGTTGATTGCTGGCCCATCTGTTTTCATTTGTGATGAGTGCATTGACCTCTGTACTGACATCATTCAAGAAGAGCTCTCTAAACTTCCCAAAGTGGAGGGCGATGACTCTTTGCCAACACCGCATCAGATTCGTGAAAATCTGGATCAGTACGTTATTGGCCAAGATCATGCCAAGAAGACATTAGCGGTTGCGGTCTACAACCATTACAAGCGTTTGCAGTACTTGCCAAAACCTAAAAAAGAGAAGCTCGATAAAGACGGCAAAGCTGTCGAGCCAGCTGATAAGAAAGAGTCTAAAGTTCCTGCCAAGGCTATGGTTGATGGTGTTGAACTAGCAAAGAGCAATATTTTGCTAATTGGTCCGACTGGCTCCGGCAAAACTTTATTGGCTCAGACTTTGGCTCGAATGCTTGATGTGCCCTTTGTCATGGCTGACGCAACCACACTAACTGAAGCAGGCTATGTTGGTGAAGACGTTGAAAATATTATTCAGAAGTTGTTGCAGGCTTGTGATTACAACGTTGAAAAAGCCCAGCGTGGCATTGTTTACATTGATGAGATCGATAAGATCTCCCGCAAATCAGATAACCCATCCATTACTCGTGACGTATCAGGCGAAGGTGTTCAGCAAGCCCTGTTAAAGCTGGTTGAGGGCACGATGGCCTCTGTTCCGCCTCAAGGTGGTCGTAAGCACCCAAATCAAGATTTCTTACAAGTTGATACAACCAACATCTTATTTATCTGTGGCGGTGCTTTTGACGGCTTGGAAAAGGTCATTCAGCAGCGTACCGCTAAGACTGGCATTGGATTTAATGCCACGGTCCCCGGTAAAGATGATCGTGGCGTTAGCGACCTCTTAATTGAGGTTGAACCAGAAGATTTAATTAAGTTTGGTCTGATTCCTGAATTGATTGGTCGTCTGCCAGTTGTGGCAACTCTGGCGCAATTGGATGAAACAGCCTTGATTCAGATCCTAACAGAGCCTAAGAATGCCTTGGTTAAGCAATATCAAGCACTATTGACGATGGAAGGCTCTGAGCTTGAGGTTCGCCCAGCAGCACTGTCAGCCATTGCCAAGAAGGCTATTGCACGCAAAACTGGTGCACGTGGACTGCGTTCTATTCTTGAGGGTTCCCTCATGGATGTGATGTATGACCTACCATCTTTAAAGAATGTTCAAAAGGTGGTCATCGATGAGAGCACTATTGCGGAGGGCGGAAAGCCCATTTTGGTCTACAAGCAAGGTGATGAATCTACAGAAATGAGCAAAAAAGCCTAATT
>NZ_NCFJ01000280.1:0-3413 GCF_002281105.1 Polynucleobacter sp. 35-46-11 | reverse complement strand
AAAACTGCTGGGCTTGCCCAGTAAGGCTGTCATACCCAAAAGGGCATGGAAATCTCGGTTTCTATGCCCTTTTGTTTGATCTGTGCCAAGCCCTTTATAATTTGGGCAAGATATTAAAAAGTACTTAAAGATCAATAAGCTAAGCAAGTAAATTGCTTAGCAAATTACGGAAAATAAAACGATGCCAGCCTACAAACGTGTTCTCTTAAAACTCTCTGGTGAAGCCCTCATGGGGGATGATGCTTTTGGCATCAATCCAGTCACTATTGATTCCATGGTGAAAGAAATTGCCGATGTAGTAAACAGCGGTGTTCAGCTGGCCATTGTTATTGGTGGTGGAAACATCTTCCGCGGTGTAGCAGGTGGTGCAGCCGGTATGGATCGTGCAACAGCTGACTACATGGGAATGCTTGCCACCATGATGAACTCCCTTGCACTTCAGGATGCTTTGCGCCAAAAAGGTGTTGAAGCGCGCGTGCAATCTGCTCTCAGAATGGATCAAGTGGTTGAGCCATATATTCGTCCTCGTGCAATTCGCGCATTGACTGAGGGTAAGGTCGTGATCTTTGCTGCGGGTACTGGCAACCCATTTTTTACTACTGACACGGCAGCTGCTTTGCGTGGTGCTGAGATGGGTGCGGAGATCGTTCTGAAGGCTACCAAGGTTGATGGCATTTACAGTGCAGATCCAATGAAGGATCCAACTGCTACTCTGTACAAGACAATTACCTTTGATGAGGCCATCATCAAAAACTTGCAAGTAATGGATGCAACTGCTTTTGCATTGTGTCGTGATCGTAAATTACCAATCAAAGTATTTTCAATTCTCAAGCCAGGCGCATTGATGCGCGTGGTTCAGGGTGAATCTGAAGGTACTTTAGTACACGTTTAATAGGAGGCTTGATGTCCGCAGCAGAAATTAAAACCACTACCGATCAAAAGATGCAGAAGTCTCTCGAGGCTTTGAAATCCAATTTGGCGAAGATTCGTTCTGGCCGTGCAAACCCAGGAATTTTGGAGCACATTCAAGTGGATTACTACGGTAATCCAACGCCACTAAGTCAAGTAGCTAGCTTAGGTTTGGCTGATGCTAGAACGATTAACGTTCAGCCATTTGAAAAGACCATGGTTGGTGCAATTGAGAAAGCAATTCGCGATTCTGATCTAGGTCTTAATCCAGCTTCCCAAGGTACAGTGATTCGCGTACCAATGCCTGCTTTGACAGAGGAGCGTCGTCGCGACCTCACTAAGGTGGTTAAGAACGAGGGTGAAGACGCTAAAATCGCCGTACGCAATTTACGCCGTGATGCGAATGAGCACCTGAAGCGCTTAACTAAAGATAAAGAAATTTCAGAGGATGATGAGCGTCGTGCAACTGATGATATTCAGAAGATGACCGATCGCACGGTTGTTGAGATTGATAAGTTGGTTTCTGAAAAAGAAAAAGAGATCATGACGGTTTAATCGTCAGATCATTTTTTTATTCTTCGGTTTATGACCCAGCACACTAGCTCTACCTTAGTTGTTCCAGAGGTGAGCGCTATTCCTCGCCATGTTGCCATCATCATGGATGGCAATGGTCGCTGGGCCAGCAAGCGTTTTATGCCGCGAGTAGCAGGGCACTCTGAGGGATTAGGCGCAGTGCGGAAGATTGTTCAAGAGTGCCGCCGTCTTGGTGTTGAATACCTCACTGTATTTGCATTTAGCTCTGAAAATTGGCGTCGCCCACCGGAAGAGGTGGGCTTTCTAATGAAGTTGTTTCTCAAGTCATTAAAAAGCGAAGTCACTCGTCTCGCTGAAAACGATATCTCTTTACGCCTTATTGGTGATCTCAGCCGATTTGATTCTGCGATCCAGGAGATGGTGCAATTCTCTGAAGAAAAAACTGCTGGCTGCAAAAGTCTCACTTTTACGATTGCCGCTAACTACGGTGGTCGTTGGGATATTTTGCAGGCGATGCGCCAATGTTTGGCTGCTAATCCTGGTTTGAAGCCTGAGGAAGTGTCAGAGGAGTTATTGCAAGCCCATTTATCCATGGCTTATGCTCCAGAACCAGATTTGTTCATTCGCACTGGTGGTGAGCAAAGGGTAAGCAACTTCTTATTGTGGCAACTCGCGTATACCGAGTTGTATTTCACGGACATCCTTTGGCCTGATTTTGATGAGGCTGAATTACATAAAGCGTTTGACTGGTTTAGTCAGCGCGAGCGTCGTTTCGGACGTACGAGCGCTCAGCTAGCTTCCGAGCCTTTGAGCGACGCAGTCTAAGTACTCTTATTCCCTTATGTTAAAAACCCGAATCATTACTGCCACTATCTTGATGGCAGTGCTATTGCCCATCTTATTTTTATTGCCCCCAATCTATTTGGGCGGATTTTTCCTCGTCGCATTAGTTGTAGCTGCTTGGGAATGGAGTCGCATGATCGCTCCTGAGGCAAAAAAGGCTGCATGGCTCTATGCCGCTTTTTGTTTGGCCATCATTTTGTTTTTACTCGGCACCCAGGCGATTTCATGGCAGTTCTCTCTGCTCATGATGGCGGTGCTGTTTTGGTTCTTTTTGGCACCATTTATTTTGGCAAAAGGGATGAACCTCTCCCTTCAAAAATTCAAACCTTTCTACAGCATTCTAGGTTTGATCATTCTTCCGGCCACTTGGTTCGCCTTAGTCTTCTTACGTGAGCTGGGCTTAGTCTTTTTGTTGAGTAGCATGGCTTTAGTTTGGGTTGCCGATATCGGCGCTTACTTTGTTGGCAAGGCTTTTGGTAAACATAAGTTGGCCGTAAATATCAGTCCAGGGAAGTCGATTGAGGGAGCCCTGGGCGGCCTAGTTCTTTGCTATCTTTATGCATTTTTATGCGTAGTCTATTTACCTCTAGCTGATACCTTGTTTGGTGCTTGGGCCATTCGATTTGGTTGGGTGCCGATGTTCTTGATGGTTACCGTGTTAGCTGCGTTCAGCGTCTTCGGTGATTTGTTTGAGTCTCAGTTGAAGCGCTTAGCTGGAGTCAAAGATAGTAGTCATTTGTTGCCTGGCCATGGTGGCGTATTAGATCGGGTTGATGCTCTCATCCCGACAATGCCGATTGCTGCATTACTAGCTGGATTGATTTGATGCCACTTAAGCAAGTTGCCATCCTCGGATCTACGGGATCGATTGGTGTTAATACTTTGGATGTGATTCGTGCGCATCCAGATCGCTTCAAGGTGGTCGCTTTGACTGCTGCAAAACAGATTGAGCGTCTAGCTGAGCAATGTATTGAGTTCAAACCAACTATTGCAGTAGTGGCTGACGCTGAGGGCGCCTCCAAACTGACTCAACTCCTGCAAGCAAAAAAGATCACGACTCAAGTTCTTTATGGGCCTGAGGCATTAGTAAGTGCCATCACCGAATCAGGGTGCGATACCGTTATGGC
>NZ_NCFJ01000279.1:0-3419 GCF_002281105.1 Polynucleobacter sp. 35-46-11 | reverse complement strand
ACATTAAAGCCCATCAAGTAGCCACCCCCAAGCCCCACGCCCCAAAGTGAGCCGGCATAAATGACCATCGGCCAGAAGGCAATCCGATAGGCTCGCAGTATGAAGGCTGCTGTAATCTGCAGGGCATCAAAGACTTGATAAAAAGCGATAAACAAAAAGAGTGGAATCGAGAATAATTTCACTTCTTCTGGTGGATCATATAAATCTAAAAGTTGCACTCTAAAAATCCAGACTGCGATACCAATCAGAACGCACAAAGTTGTTGTGAAGAATACCGAGGACCATCCAATTTCCTCAGCACGTTCTTGTTTGTCGGCGCCAATAGATTGAGAGACCAGGGTCATCGTCGCAATCGACAGGGATAGTGGCACCATATAGATTACGGTCCCCATATTAGCCACAATTTGATGACCAGCTAAAGCAGTAGTGCCTAGCCGCGCAATAAAGAGTGACATGAAAGTAAATGAGGTTACTTCAATCAAATAGCTAAAGCCAATAGGCGCACCCAATTTCAAGAGCGTCCAGATGCGATGCCAGTCGGGCCAGCTAAAGCGTGCAAAGATCTTAAATGGTCTGTAAAAGCCATCAAAGAGAACAAAGCCCAGGGTGATGATGAGCCAGAACCAATTGATGATGACGGTAGCAACTGCGCAACCTGGGCCACCCATACCTTCAATGCCCAGTCCACCATAAATAAATAGGAGATTGAGCGGGAGCTTTAAGCCTAAGCCAATCAGTTGCACCACGGTAATGACTGCTGGCCTGGAGACGGCATTGTGTAGTGCCATGAGAACCCGCATTGCCATGCTTGCTGGTAAGCCAATAGCAAGAATATTGAGGTACAACTTCGCCTTGCCTTCAATATCTGGTGTGACTTGGGAGATTTGCAGAAGAAGATCGGCATTGAGCAGAATGGCGCCACCCAATACAGTCAGACCTACTGCTAGCCAAGTGGCTTGACGCACTTCTTCACCAATCTCTCCATAACGCTTTGCACCAAAGAGTTGTCCAGCAATTGGGGCGAGGGCAGAGATGACGCCAGTTAGGCCAACATAGATGCTGATAAAGATGGCGGAGGCCATTGCCAAGGCAGCCAAGTCATCAGCGGAGTAGCGTGCAGTCATAGCGGTATCTAAAACACCAAAGGTAATGACTGCAAGCTGACCAATCAGTAGGGGACCAGCGAGTTTTAGTAGAGAGGGAATATCCTCGCGCAAACGCGATAATTTAAAGTGCAGCACGTTTTATTCTTTACCAGCAGGGGTAATTTGATAGAGGCGCAGGCGCTCATCTCGGTCAGATGCGCGGCGATCTTCCCAAAGTAATTCTATTTTCTTTTTGTTGAGGCTAGCGTAAGCCTTA
Organism: Polynucleobacter sp. 35-46-11; assembly: GCF_002281105.1. Taxonomy (NCBI): domain Bacteria; kingdom Pseudomonadati; phylum Pseudomonadota; class Betaproteobacteria; order Burkholderiales; family Burkholderiaceae; genus Polynucleobacter; species Polynucleobacter sp. 35-46-11. The sequence goes on along the minus strand of NZ_NCFJ01000279.1, from coordinate 2,057 downwards.
GCCTCTGAAGAGCTATGAGTCAGCATCAGATTGCAGCTAGGGTCATCTCGTAGTGGTAGTTTGGTGAAGTAATTAAACGAAGCTAACTGTGCGGGACCTAGATTACTTGTATCGATACACCCTGGTGTGTTGGCAATCATTTGCACCAGACGATCAGATACATCGCGATAGGTCTTGGCATAGTTAATTGTTGGCAACCAAAGCGTCATCAATAAGACCCACATCAAGGTGGTTCCAGACGCAGAGATAATCAGGCAGCGCCAGATTTCTTTTGGAGCGCGCGATGTTCTCCAGCGCACAATCGCTAACCACACACCAGTAATAATCAGGGCAATCACAAAACCAAAGTAATCAAACTGCGCCTGAAAGCCTGGCAGGAGTCTTGCTAAATTGGCAGCTGTCGATTTAGGGAAGCCAGTCACTTTTGCAAGCCAAATAATCCAAATGGCCAAAGCGATCATGGTGAAGCTAAACATCGCAAACCAATCGATAAAGCTAATGAGGTTACGCTTGAGTATTGGTAAGCTAAATGCAGCAATGATCGACAGGCTCGGAATCAAAATGATGAGATCATGTTCATTCGCCTCAAGGCGGAAGAGAACATAAATCAAGCAACCAATAAATACACTTAGCGGAATGCACAGATGCGGCGCACGCCATTGGCCTGCCTCTTTGACTCGACCCCAGTGGGCAAGAGAGATGATCGCTAGCGGCCAAACTGGCCAAGCGTAAGCCCAGAAGTTAACACTCAAAAATCCGAGGGATTCAATGGAAGGCGTTGCGCGCATCTCTGGCATATTGCGCCAGCCCTCTTCAGCGATATGACGCCACTCTGGAGTGATGTTACCTAGGTACCAAAGCGCGGGCCAAATCGCAAAACCAATCAAGCCTAAAACTGTACTAGTTAAAGTCCAACGAAAGCGTAATTTCGCATTACTCGCAATCACCGCAATGATGGTGGAGCTGACAACAATTAAGCTAAGCGTGAGATTACTAGAGAGTACAACAATCGCAATGCCAAGACCAGTCCATAAGCCACCTTGCCAAGGCTTATCTAAACCACGCACTGTGCCATATAAGACAATGCTGATGCCCATCAGTTGGGCCATCATTGGTGTGGTCTCATGTGCACGTTGTGCAAGACCGACGCAAGCCAAGAATATCAATAGCGCACCATCAGCTAAAGTCATTCCATAGTTTTTACGACCAGGCTGACCACCCACTGCTAAGACCATGGGCTGAACTTCTTGACGGCGACCTAATAGGTAAGTCGCATACCAAATAGCGAGAGCAGCAGCGAAGAAGCAGATTGCTGCATAGAGACGTGCAGCATTGGCCATTCCAATCCAGGGACCAAAGAGATCCATGAGGGTGGCACCTAGCCAGTAAGGAAAGGGTGCGCCCAGAGAAACATCGCGTCCTGCAAGATGCGGAACAATCCAATCGAGTGCTTTGCCACTTTGCAAAGTCCACATGCCACCAAATCCGATGGCGTCTTCATTCTTCCAGGGATCGCGTGCAAAAAGACCGGCAAAACCATAGACCAAAGTCAACGCAAAAATAATGATGCGTGGAATGGAGGTGGTAGCAGCGGCAGTGAGTTTGACCATAGAAAACTAGCAATAAAAAAGGCAGCAAACGCTGCCTTGATTATCTCGCAGGGGAGGGTGAATACTGAATATCCAAACCCCAACCCCTTTGTAGAGTAAGTCTATTACTTCTTCTTAGCTGGCTTTTCAGCAGCTTTAGCTTCTGCAGCGGCAGCTTTTTTCTCAGCTGTTTTAGCAGCGCCATCGCCAGTTGCTTTAGCAACAGCTTTAGTACCGAATTTCTGACGGAATTTCTCAACACGACCGGCAGTATCCATAATCTTCTGGGTGCCAGTGTAGAAAGGGTGTGACTCAGATGAAGTCTCGATCTTGGCCAATGGATACTCATTGCCATCTTCCCACTTGATTGTCTCTTTAGTAGACATAGTGGAGCGAGTCTTGAAGCTGAAGTTATTAGAAACGTCTACAAAGACGATTTCACGATATTCGGGGTGAATGCCAGGTTTC
>NZ_NCFJ01000278.1:0-3434 GCF_002281105.1 Polynucleobacter sp. 35-46-11 | reverse complement strand
CTCTTCATATCAATGTTGTGCTGGTGTGCGAATAACTCAATCAACCTGTCACACACTAAATCATTCAAATCACTAATTAATCTGGTTAGCTGCTTAGCCTGAACCCCTTGACCAATGAGGTTCTTCGCAAAACGTCGAACATCTTTTGCGCACAACGCTACGCTCGCTAAATCTGGTGCAGAGCGGATCGCCATACTGATGTGCTTTAGCGAGAGCCTCTGCATCGCAAATAAATCTCTCTCCGAGAGAATGTTGACCACCTCACTCCCATCCATTACTGGAATATGTCTAATCCCCAGTTGCAAGAATATTAAAGCTGCATCCTGAGCAGTATCGCGGATAGTGAGTGATTTCACCCCTTTGGTCATCACATCTTTTATGGGAAGTTGCACATCAATCTGAGGAATCGTCACCCTCCCCAAGATGTCATAACGCGTCAAGATGCCCTGCAGACCTTCTTCTGAGTCACCTACCAATATCGAACCAACTCTGCGCTCATGCATTAATGTGAGCGCCTCCTTGATGCTGGTATTAGGAGTGACACACAATGGTTTTTTGCGAGGCAAATCTCCCAAAGGTGTTTCTAAAGACTGCTCTGAGAAAATTTGAGATGTATAAGTTCTTTGTAATACCTGCCAAGAACGTTCTAAGAATTTCATAATGCTTTGACTTAGAAAGTCAGCAAACTGTGGCGACATTTCTGCCAAGCGCCGCATCACATCGGTTGAAATGCTTAAACAGAAACAATCACCAATTGCGGCATATGTTGCAGTTGGGGGGCGCCCAGCCATTGCAGTGCTGACCGGAAAGAGCTCGCCCGCTTCAAACTCATGCGCCTCGCCAGCTTCATTGGAAAGACCGCGACGAGAGACAACGCCGCCCTTACGAATAAAAAATAATCTATTGACAGGAGGGCTTTGCGGAGAGAGAAATACCTCTTCTGGCGCAAAGTACTCTTCCTGCGAATTTTCAATGAAGAAATCTACATGCTCTGGCTTCATTTCAGAAAACGGCAGAACCTGCATCATCTGCTGGGTCAGATTCACAATCAAACTGCGAGATGGGCTAGTTTTCTTCAAGGCTTCCTCTGTTCTTTGCTTCGCTTTAACCGCTCAATTTATCGCGTCATTAGGCTACTGTCTATACGATCTGACCTACTTATTTGATTACGATCAAATAAGTAGGTCATTCTCTTGTCTAAACCCCGATACCCTAGCTCTATGCAGCAAAGAAAATTACTTAGTGAGTCGGCACTCTGAGGGTACTAATTGGGGAGATAAGTTGCTATCTGGGCTTCTACAAGACCACCCTCCTGACCATGATGAGGACTCAGGCCTTGATAAATCCATGGCACTTGGGATGATCGCATCCGGCTCATTTGTGGGAATGAGATACAAGGTGTTTTTACCCACAGGTGCCACATTGGCTTGATAACCAATGGCAATGGTTCCAGAAGGATCAATTTCAATGAACTTGACATTGCGAGTTGGTGCAAAAGTAAAGGCTCCTTGAGTTGCCTCATCCATTGCAACAGCGCCTCGACTGGAGAATACCTCCGTGACGGCGAGCTTAGCAGTGGAAGCAAGATTCAGACCCTCCACAACGCGACTTCGGGCAATGTAATCTTGATATTTAGGAACAGCTACTGCAACCAAGATGCCAATGATGGCTACCACCACCATCACCTCAATTAAGGTGAAGCCGGATTCTTGTTGTTGATCTTGCGTAGACATTTTTATAAGCTCCTGAGGTTAAATACCCCATCATCCAGTCTATACCCAACAAGCTCAACACGTCCAAATGTAAGAAAAGCCGGCTTTAAAGGCCGGCTTTTTCTGATTAATGCTGAAGAAAATTAGTGCGCCTCTTTAGCGTTATTCTTTTTCTTAAAGTAGCTACCAACTAAAATCACAATCGCAATACCAACCACTTCAAAAGCTAGTTTTGCATCACCTATTGCAGCTTGAATGCTATCTTTAATAGCAGGGTCATCAACTAACATGCCGCCGGCTAAGAAACCTAAAAGTCCAGCACCAAGAGTGATGATGATTGGGAAACGCTCCATTACTTTGAGCAACATTGCGCTACCGAAAATAATCAACGGAATAGACATTGCCAAACCAATGATGAGGAGCAAGAGGCGAGTTTCTTCAGGTCCCTTTTGGGCTGCTGCTGCAACCGCCAAAACGTTGTCCAAGCTCATTACTAAATCAGCAATTAAGATTGTGCGGATAGCTGCCCAGATACTAGTCTTTGCTTCCATATGCTCTTCGCCGCCGCTATCAGACAAAAGCTGAATACCGATGTAGAGCAATAGCAAGCCACCGACGATTTTTAAGTACGGTAAGGTTAATAAAGCAACTGCAGTAATAGTGAGCACCACACGCAAAATGATGGCTGCAGCGCTACCCCAAAAAATGGCTTTCTTTTGTTGAGCGGGCGGCAAATTGCGAGATGCTAAAGCAATCACAACTGCGTTATCGCCAGATAACAAAATATTGGCGATGATGATTGAGAGTAATGCTGCCCAAAAAGCGGCATCTGAAAATGCTGAAAAATCCATAATGTCTCCGTACTTTTATATTTTAGTTTTAACTACAAGGTGCTACAAAAAACATGCCGACGAATCGGCATGTCTCTTTGATTACAACATGGCTTTGAGCAAAGCAGCCATTTCTGAAGGGTTTCTTGTTACTTTAAAGCCACATTCTTCCATAACGGCAAGCTTGGCATCGGCCGTATCTGCACCACCAGAAATCAATGCGCCAGCGTGGCCCATACGTTTTCCAGGAGGCGCCGTTACACCAGCAATAAAGCCAACAACCGGTTTCTTCATATTAGCTTTGCACCAGCGAGCTGCTTCGGCTTCGTCCGGTCCACCAATTTCACCAATCATGATGACTGCATCTGTCTCAGGGTCTTCGTTGAACATGCGCATCACATCGATGTGCTTCAGGCCATTAATTGGGTCGCCACCAATACCAACCGCTGTGGACTGTCCTAAACCAATCGCTGTTAATTGACCAACTGCCTCATAAGTCAAAGTACCAGAACGGCTAACAACACCGATACGACCTTTTTTATGGATATGGCCAGGCATGATGCCGATCTTGATTTCGTCTGGAGTAATGATTCCAGGACAATTTGGCCCTAGTAATAATGTCTTCTTACCACCAGCAGCTTCTTTTGCATGCATCTTATTACGCACTTCCAACATATCCTTGACTGGAATGCCTTCAGTAATACAGATAACAAAATCTAAGTCAGCTTCAACTGCTTCCCATATTGCAGCAGCAGCGCCAGGAGGCGGAACATAAATTACAGAAGTAGTAGCGCCAGTTTGTTGAGCGGCCTCTTTTACAGTTCCATAAATTGGAATGTTAAAAATAGCCTCCCCTGTTTTTTTAGGATTTACCCCCGCCACAAAACAGTTT
>NZ_NCFJ01000277.1:0-3443 GCF_002281105.1 Polynucleobacter sp. 35-46-11 | reverse complement strand
ACAACCTTGGATCGCTTGCTCGAAGAGCTCAATTTGGCACTAGCAGACCACGAATCGAGCAAGCAAATGCATTTAGATATTTTGGTTAAGGGATCGCGTTTTATGCGTATGGAGCGGGTAGTGCAGGCCTTATTAGAGGGGGCTAAAACATGCTCTTAATATTGGCGCAATGGTTGCAGGATGATTTTGGATTTTTCCGAGTCTTTAACTACATCACCTTTAGGGCGGTGATGGCAACGGTGACAGCTTTGCTAATTGGGTTGGCAGCTGGCCCGTGGGTCATTCGGAAGTTGACTGCATTAAAGATGGGTCAAGCAGTTCGTACAGATGGTCCACAAACCCATTTAGTGAAATCAGGTACACCAACCATGGGTGGTGTATTGATTCTTTTGGGTATTTTTATTTCATGCATGTTGTGGGCTGATCTGAGCAATCGCTTTATATGGATTGTGATGATTGTGACTTTTGGATTTGGCTTGGTAGGCTGGGTTGACGATTACCGTAAGGTTGCACGTAAAGATCCTAAGGGAATGGCTTCAAGAGAAAAATTCTTTTGGCAGACTTTGATCGGATTATTCGCCGCTATTTATTTAGCCTTCTCTGTATCGGAAGTGAATAATTTCAAAGTGTTACAACTATTCTTCGATTGGCTTAAAAGTGGCTTTGCTTTAGATCTGCCAGCTAAATCGAACTTACTGATTCCCTTTATGAAAGAAGTGAGCTATCCCTTGGGTGTGATGGGATTCATCATTTTGAGTTACTTAGTAATTGTTGGCAGTAGTAATGCTGTGAACTTAACTGATGGTCTTGATGGCCTAGTTATCATGCCGGTGATATTAGTTGGTGCCGCTCTAGGCGCTTTTGCTTATGTAATGGGTAATGCAATTTACGCAAAGTATTTGTTATTCCCCTACATTCCTGGTGCAGGTGAGCTCATGATCTTCTGTGGTGCCATGGGTGGTGCGGGGTTAGCATTCCTTTGGTACAACACGCATCCTGCTCAAGTATTTATGGGTGATGTTGGCGCACTTGCTTTGGGTGGCGCACTTGGAACTATTGCGGTGATTGTTCGCCAAGAAATCGTGCTCTTTGTCATGGGCGGAATCTTTGTGGCAGAAACACTGTCAGTAATGCTGCAAGTGTTTTGGTTCAAATTTACCAAGAAGCGTTTTGGCGAAGGCCGTCGCATTTTTAGGATGGCCCCCCTGCATCACCATTTCGAATTGGGTGGCTGGCGCGAAACACAAGTGGTAGTTCGCTTCTGGATCATCACCATTTTATTAGTCCTCATTGGCCTCTCCAGCCTGAAATTAAGGTAAGCCAAAGAATATGCATAACTTAGACCAAGCCTTCGCTAACCCAGCTCTTATCGCAGAAGAGGGCTATCAAGCGCCTCAGCATTTCTTAATCCTAGGATTGGGAGAGTCTGGTTATGCCATGGCTAAGTGGTGCTTGAGGAATGCCGCAAAAGTCAGCTTGGCCGATACACGTGATCGTGAGCAGTTAAATGAGCGCCAAAAAGCATGGTTGGCGGATCTTCAATTTGCGGGACTCAAAGAGGCTTACTTTGGACCTCTTGATGACGCTCATTTAAAGGGTGTCGATGTTATCGGAATGAGTCCTGGCCTATCACCACTGCAGGAGCCAATAGCTTCTTTCTTGGCTAAGGTGCAAGAATCTAATATTGATATCTGGGGAGAGTTGGAGTTCTTTGCGAGAGCGATTGCTGCATTGAATCGTATGGCTCAGGTTGAAGAATCTCAATATAAGCCAGCTCTATTGGCTATCACCGGAACTAATGGAAAAACAACAACGACTGCGCTAACAGGGCAGTTGTGTGAACGTGCTGGCAAGCGTGTTGCTGTTGCTGGCAATATCAGCCCAGCCGCTTTAGATAAGCTGATGTCTTGCTTGGATGAGTCTGATCAAGTTGCCGATATGCCAGAGATTTGGGTGCTTGAACTCTCCAGCTTCCAACTGGTTTATACGAGCACTTTTAATGCAACGGCAGCTACTGTATTAAATATTACCCAAGATCATTTGGATTGGCATGGGGATATGCAGGCCTATGTTGATGCAAAAGCCAATATCTTTGGACAAGACACAATCTGTATCTTGAATCGTGACGATTCACTAGTCATGAATTTGCTCACCGATGAGCAAAAAGCCAATCAATCAGTCATTACTTTTGGCGCTAGTCGTCCTGATGAGCAGGGCGCTTTTGGAATTGAGCATGATCTGCGTGCCGGTGGAATTGATTGGCTGGTCTGGGCCGAGGTGGACGAAGATGTTGAGCCACAGCCAAAACGCCGTCGCAAAGTAGCCGTTGTAGAGGACGAGCCATTAAGACTAAAGCGTTTAATCCCTTCTGATGCCTTACGCATTCGTGGTCGTCATAACGCTTTGAATGCATTGGCTGCACTAGCCTTAGCACGAGCAGCTGGTTTGCCGATGAATATGCTCTTGCATGGATTGCGTGATTACCAAGGTGAGCCTCATCGCGTTCAAAGTGTGTCCATTGTGTCCAATGTTGAATATGTGGACGATAGTAAGGGCACCAATGTAGGAGCAACAGTAGCTGCATTAAATGGCTTAAGCGCCAATGAGTCTGGCAAGCGGATCTGGTTAATTGCTGGTGGAGAAGGCAAGGGTCAAGACTTTGGTCCCTTACGCGATCCTGCGCTACGTTTTGTAAAAGGTGTTTTCCTAATTGGCAAGGACGCCCCAATTATTGCTGAGGCTTTGGCCGACTCAGTCCCCTGTGTGATGAGTGAGACTTTACAAAATGCAGTGACTGCAGCTGCACAACAAGCTCAGTCTGGCGATATTGTTTTGCTCTCACCGGCTTGCGCCAGCTTTGACCAGTTTAGCGATTACGTAGCACGCGCAGAGGCGTTTGTTGCTGAAGTTGAAGAGCTGGGAATGCAATTCCAAGGAGCAGATGCATGAGTTTGAAGGAAAAACTTTTTCCTGAGAATAGGTTGGGCCTTGGCCGCTTCTGGAATTTCTCCAGAGGCGGGATAGACAATTTCCGAAGCGGCTTGAGAGACGCAGTTTCTGGTGTTGAGCAAACTCGCTCACGCATGATGGACTATGACCAGTTATTAGTTTGGGCGGTATTGTCACTAGCCTTAATTGGTTTAGTGATGGTCTACTCTGCATCGATTACTTTGGCTGATGGTCCTAAGTACGCAAACTACAGCAGTAATTATTTCTTGATTCGCCATTGCATTTCATTAGCCATTGCCATTGGTGTTGCTATTTGGGTATTTAAAATCCCAACCCATGTTTGGGATCGTTATTCCCCAATCATTTTTGGCTTTACGGTTCTCCTGTTAATTGCGGTACTTATTCCTGGTGTTGGAAAAGGCGTGAATGGTGCTAAGCGTTGGATCCCATTGGGTCTCATGAATTTCCAGCCATCTGAATTAATGAAATTTGCT
>NZ_NCFJ01000276.1:0-3459 GCF_002281105.1 Polynucleobacter sp. 35-46-11 | reverse complement strand
GAAAAGCGTCCAAATCACACCTGCTGCGTTAAAAATTGCAATGGATACTCAAATTGCTCTAGGTAACCTCAAAGAGCAGCCTGTATTTGAGAATTTTATTAATGAAACTTATATCCAAAATGCTTTGAAATTAAAGTAAAAGTTATTTAACTTCAAATACGGGGCGAAATACTTTCGCCCCAATTCTTTTGAAAATGAGACGCGTACATGAAAAAAAATATCGGCCTTACTGAAGCTTGCAACTTAATTGACTCACAACAACTGAATCCGGTTGACTTTATCAAGGAATGCTCTACCGCAGCAGATGAGGTCGAGCCAACGCTAAAATCTTTTGTCTGCAGGGCCAGTGTTGATTCTATGGTGAGTGCAATAAAGCCTGGCCTACTATCAGGAATTCCGGTGGCAGTAAAAGACATCATTAATACGGTTAACCTCCCGACTACCAATGGATCACCTATCTACAAGGATGTAACGCCAACCCAAGATGCTGCAATTGTTGAAAAAATTCGAAGTCTTGGCGGTATCATCTTCGGCAAATCAGTCACAACTGAATTTGCATGGCGTAATCCTGGCCCAACTACAAACCCTTTTAATTCAGAGCATACCCCTGGGGGATCTTCCAGCGGCTCTGCAGCGGCCGTTGCTGCGGGTATCGTTCCGCTTGCTCTTGGCTCTCAGACCCAGGGTTCTATTGTTCGTCCAGCCGCATACTGCGGAGTCATTGGTTATAAGGCAAGTTACGGCGCAGTCTCAAAAGAGGGGGCTCATCCTCTTTCTTACTCATTGGATCACATTGGCTTTTTTACTCGTTCAGTCAATGATGCTGCCTATGCATTTAATTGCTTAAAAAATAGTAACTCATCAGACCCAGACTTAATTGTTATCCCAGATCTCTTCTTTGACGTAAATAAAGTTCTACCATCATTTGATAGACCAAAAATTGCCTTCCTCGAAACACCAATTGACTACATGATGAGTGATGATCAGAAGGGGGTGCTGCAAATTGCCGCAAAAAGACTTGAGGATGCTGGGGCAACTACTCAGAAACTGACTTTGCCTAAAGAGTATTGGGACGCTATCCAGTCCATGAATTTGATTATGGAAGCTGAGGCCGCTGAAATTCATGCGAGTCATATTGATAATTCATCTGAGTTATTGAGCGTCCATATCAAAGAGTTGGTCAAGCGAGGCTTACAGCACAATGCTCCATCCTATATTGCTGCCAAATCTCTTCAGAAAAAACTGCGCGCAACCATTGGGGCTTATTTTCAAGAATTTGATGCATTCTTGATGGCTCCCGCCAGTGGAGAGGCTCCAAAAAGCTTGGACTCCACTGGTGATCCAATCTTTTGTGCCTTATGGAGTTATTTGGGTGTGCCATCAATCACCATTCCAGTAAAAAAATCCCAGAATGGATTACCGCTGGGCATTCAGCTAATTGGAGGCTATGGGGATGACGCTAAATTACTAAGTATTGCTAAATTTGCAGAAAGCGCATTAGCTTAGTAGGCGGTTCCATCTCTGCGAAGAGGAGATGCTCCTCTTCGCATCCTTTCTATTAACTCGGTAATTTAATGTTCATAAGTGATATTGCCCTATTAATGTTAGGTGGTGCCATCTCGGGTTTTTTATCGGGGTTGCTAGGTATAGGGGGAGGAATGATTCTGATCCCCTTAATGATTTTGGTTTTTAATCATCTGGGATTTAGTCAAAATATCGTTATGCATATGGCGATTGCAACTGGTAGAGCAGCAAGAGATTGACCGGTTGGGCATGCAGGTCGAAACCTTAAGGCGTAATATTGAGCCGCAATTAGAAATGGCTAGCCGCGTTATTGATGGAGTAATTAAAAATATTTCCATTTCAAAAGAAGGCGGATTAAACAGAATCAATCAACTTAAATTGGTCGAGTTAAATCATGCGTTTCTGGGATTGATGCAGCCGATTTCCGTAGTGAATGCTTCAGGAGTGATATTAGCCTCTAGTGATCTGGGTCTGGTGGGCGAGAGCATTGCCAAGAAGGCATATTTTAAGAATGAAATTCAGCATCCTCAAGATAATATTCTTCATATTAGCGCCCCACACCCTATTCTCGGTAAGCCGGCTCAAGCAATAAGCCTTTTCAAGTCGCTATTGGACCGAAAAGGAAATTTTTTGGGTATGGTCGTGATAAATTTGTCGCCTAATTTTTTCTCGACACTTTTAAGTTCAGTCCACTACACGTCTGATATTCGCTCCGCCATTATCCATGGTAGTGGAATACTTTTGCACTTTGAGCCCGAATGGGTTAAATCCTCAGGTATTAATTTAGCGATGAGAAACACTTTTTTTACTCGTCATAAAAATAGCAGGCTACTTACGAATACGTATATAGGTGAAAGTATGCTGACGGGTGAGGCGCGGATGGTCTTTCTAACAAATATTCAGCCAGAAGCATTAAATATCGACCAGCCGCTAGTGGTTAAGGTTAGTCGCAGTTTGCAAGCGGTCTTTGAATCATGGCGTAAAAGTGCCTATATGCAAATAGTCGCATTCTCTACTATCTTGCTTATAAGCGCTTGGGTGATGGCATTCATTCTGAGGTGGCGACGGAGTGCGAGTGTTCGTCATCAAGAGGTAGAAACTGCGCTAGCAAGGGTAAATCGAGCATTTATTACGCTTAGTGTTTGCAATGAAGAGTTTATACATGTTGAGGATGAAAACGCTCTATTGCAAAAGATTTGTCAGGTGATTGTAGAAAGTGGCGGCTATTACATGGCATGGGTTGGTGTGCCTCAACAAGACCTGGGGCTAACAATTAAACCCGTTGCTCACTTTGGATTTGAAAATGACTACTTAGCTGAAATGAAGTTTAGTTGGTCAAAATATTGTGACTTGGGTCAAGGGCCGGCTGGCAGAGCAGTTAGGAGCCATAAAATACAAGTCAACCAAAATTTTGAAATTAATCCATTGACTCACCCGTGGCGATCTGCCGCCCTTGCACGTGGGTATCTATCCAGCATCAGCTTACCCTTAAAAAATTCTTCAACATTCTTTGGGGTGCTGAATATTTATGCATCTGAGAATGATGCATTTAGTGATGCTGAAAAAGGGTTGCTAGAAAAGTTAGCGGCTAATTTGTCTTTTGGGGTTTCTGCAATAAGGGGGGAGGTTGAGCGTAAGCAGGCGGAAGAAAAACTTAGTATTGCAGCAGTCGCATTTCAGTCTCAAGAGGGAATCATGATTGCTGACGCTAATCAGAACATTATTAATGTGAATGGGGCATTTACGGAAATTACTGGCTATGCGGCAGAAGAGGCTATTGGTAAAAAGGCTAACCTACTTAAATCAGGGCATCATGATGAGGAATTTTATTCGTCAATAAAAAAATCTTTACATCAAAATGATGGTTGGCAGGGAAAGATTTGGAATAAGCGAAAAAGTGGCGAGCTGTATCTTGAGTGGTTAATAATTACTGCC
>NZ_NCFJ01000275.1:0-3463 GCF_002281105.1 Polynucleobacter sp. 35-46-11 | reverse complement strand
TGCAAGAATATGTGAACGAGCATTACCGTCCTGAGCCTAAAAAGCGCCATCGCCCCGAATCATTTAAAGGCGCTAACCGCGGGGTGGAGGATTAATGGCTGGGGGATTTCTCAATCGCTGGTCGCGCCTCAAGTCTGGGGAGGAAGTTGAGCTTGAGAAAAAATCAGCCGATCAAACCAAACGCGAGTTAACAAATCCTCCTGAAGCGCAGCAAGATTCTGCTGATAGCAAAGAAGCTCTCCCGTCAGCTACTTTGGATGATGTGGAGAAGATCGATCGTTTTGCTCCTGACTTCTCTTCTTTTATGAAGCCGGATGTGGATCCTGCAGTTCAGCAAGCAGCAATGAAAAAGATGTTCTCAGACCCGCATTTCAATGTGATGGATGGTTTAGATATTTATATCGATGATTATTCCAAGCCAGACCCCATCCCCCTGGAAATGCTTAAGCGCATGGTGCAATCAGACATGCTCAACATTTTCCGTAAAGATAGTGATGATGAGGCCCCGGTTATACAAGCTGCCGATGACAAGGTTTCCAAACCGGAAGAGCAGGCTTTACCCCTAGCCCCTCAGACTGATTTAACATCCACAACATTACCTATTCAGGAAGTGGGGGATAAAGACCCATTACCCGTGGATAAGAAAACCAGTTAAGAAGAAATCAATGAGTCAAAAATTAGTTTGTAATTGCAATGGAACCATGCCCTTGGATGGCAAGGCTTTGGGTCTTACCATGCACACCTCCTTATGTAGACAGGAGATTGGCTCAGTCATTAAAGCATTCGATGGTAGCGATGCTATCGTCATTGCCTGTACTCAGGAGCGCGCTTTATTTGGTGAGCTTGCTGAGCAATCTACAAAGCCTTTGCTAGCTCCATTACGCTTTGTCAACATTCGTGAAGTGGCTGGGTGGACTCAAGAGGCTAAAACTTCTACACCGAAGATTGCTGCATTGCTTGCTCTGGCAGAGATGCCTGAAGCAGAACCAGTGCCGGTCGTCAACTATGAAAGCCAAGGTCGCCTGTTGATTGTTGGCTCTGGTGATCAGGCTTTGCCTTGGGCTGAAAAGCTGAGTGATTCTCTTGATGTCTCGGTGCTCTGTACAGAGCCGGGTGCATTGCCAATCGCAAGAAATTTCCCGATCTACACCGGTGAAGTAATTAAGCTGGATGGATATTTAGGTAAATTTTCAGTCGACTGGAATTTGCAAAATCCAATCGATCCAGAGATGTGCACACGCTGCGGAGCTTGCGTTGAGGTTTGTCCAGAAGGTGCCATTGATGATTCGTTTCAGATTGATCTAGATAAATGCAAATCCCATCGCGCTTGCGTCACAGCCTGCGCTGGTATTGGTGCCATTAATTTTGATCGCGCAGAGCATCAACGTAATGCTGAATTTGATTTGATTATGGATCTACGCGCTGATCCTCAGATGCGCATGAGTCAAACTCCACAAGGCTACTTTGCCCCTGGAAAAGATCCGCTTGAGCAAGCCTTGGTGGCAAACGAATTATTAGGTTTAGTCGGTGAATTTGAAAAGCCTAAATACTTTGCTTATAACGAAAAGATTTGTGCTCACGGGCGCAATGGCAAAGTAGGCTGCAGTGCTTGTATCGATGTGTGTTCTACCGGTGCTATCTCCTCTTTATTTAAAAGCGGGCAGGGCACTGTAGAAGTCAATCCTAATTTATGCATGGGTTGCGGAGCTTGTTCAACTGTATGTCCATCGGGTGCGATGCGCTACAACTATCCAAGTGTGACCCATCAAGGTAAAGAGATTAAAACGCTTGCTAATGTATTTGCTGCAGAGAGTGCTAAGGTAAAACAATCGCAAGCGCCTGCTTTGCTGTTGCATTCGCTCAAGGTAGGAACTCAAGCTTTAGATTCCCTTGGACGCTTAGCGCATTTAAGACCAAAGCAATTTGAGGCATTGCCATCTTATGTATTGCCTTACGGAGTTGAGCATATCGCCTCCACTGGTTTAGATCTATGGCTTGGTGCGCTTAGCTATGGTTTTGCTGAAGTCATTCTGCTGCTCACGGGTGATGAAGATCCAGCTTATCGCGCCGCACTAGAAACCCAAGCCGATTTGGGTAATGCAATTTTGGCTGCTTATGGATTTGACGCTAGATTCTCGCTGATTCAACTTGACTCGATAGAAGACTTGCAGCCTGTATCTGCTGCAATGGGCAAGCTGCGTCAACGCGGTTCTTTGCCAGCAATTTGTTCGCCTGCTAGTTTTGGTTTGGGTAACCAGAAGCGTGAAACTATTGAAATGGTTTTGGAGCATTTGCAAAAGCAAGCTAAAACACCACTTCCTGCTGGTGGAGCTGCTTTACCAAAATCTTCCTTCTTGGGTGGCATCAATATTAATAAGGATGCCTGCACGCTTTGCATGTCATGTGTGGGCAGTTGCCCTGAAGGAGCATTGCTAGATAACTTAGATGAACCCAAACTTTCTTTTATAGAAAAGCAATGTGTTCAATGCGGCATTTGCGTTCAAACTTGCCCAGAACAAGCGCTGTCTTTAGCTCCCCGTTTGCAGACTGTGGAGGAGCGCAAGCAAAGAGTAGAACTCAACGAGACTAAGCCCTTTCATTGCATCAGCTGCGGCAAGGTCTTTGGAACTGCCAAGATGGTGGATCTCATGTTGGTGAAGTTGGGGGCTCATGGTGCTTTTGCAGGAGCTGGGCTAGATAGACTCAAGATGTGTGGTGATTGTCGTGTTGTCGATATGGTGAAGAAAGAGTTA
Source organism: Polynucleobacter sp. 35-46-11 (assembly GCF_002281105.1). Classification (NCBI taxonomy): domain Bacteria; kingdom Pseudomonadati; phylum Pseudomonadota; class Betaproteobacteria; order Burkholderiales; family Burkholderiaceae; genus Polynucleobacter; species Polynucleobacter sp. 35-46-11. The sequence continues at coordinate 710 of NZ_NCFJ01000275.1, read as the reverse complement.
TGAGTGATCAGATAAAAGAGAGTGCCTCAACTGAGGTGGGTGATGTGGGCTTGCCAGAGGATTTGGCCAGATCTGATTTGTATGGCTTGATTGCCAGACTCTTTCATCAACCACCTGATCAGGAGTTATTAGATCAAATTGCCGCATCGATTCCGGATGGCCAGGAAGTACAGGCTGATGACGCACCGCTAGCCAAGGTGTGGGATAGCGTGGTGGAGGTTGCCAAAAATAACCCAGCTAAAGCTTGGCATGAGGAATTTGATCGAAATTTCATTAGCGTTGGCCGCCCCAACGTCATTTTGAACGGCTCTTTTTATATGGCGGGGCACTTAAATGAAAAGCCCTTAGTTGATATTCGTCGATCCTTAGATAGTTTTGGTCTGGTATCTGCCGAAGAAGTTACTGAGACCGAGGATCACTTATCCGCCTTGTGTGAAGTCATGCGCTATCTCATAGCGGGTGATGATGTCGAAATATCTAACCTGACCAATCAACGTGCTTTCTTCAATGACCACATTCGTCCTTGGTATGACGAATTGTGCGATGCAATAGAAAACATTCCAGATATGCATCTATACCATCCAGTTGCTGCATTAACGCGGGAGTTTCTTGCAATCGAAGGCCAAAGTTTTGACATGATTTGATGTTGCATTGCACAAGAGGAAAACCCCTAGAAATAAATTAATTCTAAATATGCAAAAAATACAATT
>NZ_NCFJ01000026.1:0-19622 GCF_002281105.1 Polynucleobacter sp. 35-46-11 | reverse complement strand
AAACGCGATCTGAGGCAATAAAACAGCTCCAGCCAAAAGCATCGCTGCAAGAGCTTGAATAAATCGATTCCTACGCATCATTGATAGTTCTCATATATTGAAGGTGGTATAGGCTTAGAAGTAGGCATATATCCGGGAACATTCAGCTTCATGATATCAACTGGATTGCTACCAGCGCTACCGAAGCCCCTAAATTCTATTTGGAATAAAACCTGGGTGGTGGTTATTTGTGAGGTATTGAGCATCTGTGAGTAGGCCCCACGTAAAGTCCAGCAGTCACGCATCCACTCCAAAGCCACCAGCGTATTAAGCGTTTTGGTAGTTAAAGCGTCGTAACCCCAGCGACCCAAAACTGAAACCTCGCGTGTAATTGGCCACTGGCCTGAGACGTTGTATTGATCAGTAGTAGTGACTGCGGTTGAAACAGGGGTTAGTTGATTGGTTGATCCAAAAACGTTTCGATAACCAAAATTCAAGCTGCGCCCTGGTGTTGGACGCCAGCTCCCTCCAACAGTTGTTTGCATTAAGCGGTTTAATTGTGTGTTGTACTGACCGAACACATCAGCACTAAAGTTTCCAAGCAAGCGAACCGATCCAGCCCCTAGGGTGTCTGAATAGGTTGTCGGGTTTGTATTTGTAGCTCCGAGAGTCACTTTCTGCCCGGTAAAGTCCTGTCTTTGCGCAAGCGTTACTGTCGCACGTTCTGCACCAGTATTCGCCTCGATCATACGACTGGTCATACCCATAGTCAGCTTATTGTTATCCGCAATACGATCATTACCCACAAAGTCATTTTCTGCAAAGATTTGACTTATTCCAAAACCTGCATATGCCGTATCAAAAACTGGCGTGTAGGTTTGATTCTGATAGGGCGTGTAAACATAAAACGCTCTCGGCTCCATCGTAAGCAACATATCGCGCCCAAAGAAGCCCTTTAATTCCGTGGCATCTCTTTCAAACGCCAATCCTGAATCAAGGCTAAATGTAGGCAAAACAAATCCTTGGGCACTTGGGGCTCCCAATGTATAGGCCTGAACAGCGTAGTTATTGGCCTGAAAGCTCATCTTTGGGGTGAAGTAATAGCCTGGTGTAATCTGAGGCAAGGCCATTGCGCCTTTGATTACCGTGCGATCAGCTTGGCTATACAAATAAGTACCATAAGGTGAGCCTGCTGGGGCTGCGTAGGGATCGCTATTAACGTTGTATGTAAAGCGGGTTAAATCTGTAGAAAACGTGGTTACAGGACCGGATGGCAAGGTGATGTATTTACCACTAGCGTCGGCCACTGCTGGAGTTAAGCGATTGTTATAGGTCGCAGTGATGTTCGGCAAAATATTGTATGGGGACTGCACAGTCACAGTTGGATCAGGCTGTAAGGTCTGGAAAGTCATCGCTCTTGCAGCGACGGTCCAGTTACTGAGGCTGCCGGTCAAGTTCTTGGTGGTGCCAACTTCTTGACGAAACTGGTTGGTAACTGCACCAGCAATGCTTTGTGAAAAGTCTACTGGATATAAGTTATCCGAAACACGAGCCATATTGGCATAGCCGGTCCAAGCTCCAGCAATAGGGATGCCGCCCATTCCCAATAAGTCACCACTAAAGTTCTGCCTTTGCTGCCAATCGTACCGCCAACGATCAGTGCCGGTCTTACGGTCATAAGGAAGATAGTCTCCACCCAAACTTCCCGCATACTGCTGATCCAAGAACTGATACTTGGCGCCTAACTGAACACCACGTTGACCCATCACCCGAGGCGTCAATAACAAATCACGATTAGGTGCAATATTGACGTAGTAAGGCTGCGTTATATCAATACCATTATTGGAGTTATACCCGGCTACTGGCGCTAAGATTCCGGAACGACGTTGATTTGATGTGGGGGCAGTGAAGTAAGGCACATAAGCAATGGGAACATCAAAGAATCGCATGACACCATGCGTACCAACCATTTCTTTTTGCTCGTTATCAATCTCCAGCGTACTGGCCGTGAAATACCAATCTAAATTTTCTGGGGTACAAGTTGTGTAGGTGGCTTTATCAAACACAAACACATCTGCAGTTTCAATGGTTAATTTATTTGCATTACCGCGGGCTCGGTTATCACGCAGTTCGTAATTCGGGGATTCCATTTCCCCTTCACGCGCATCTACTCTAAGGCGTGCTTTTGGCCCTTTGAATAATGTATTGCCTTTTGAAAATTCAGTATTGCCAGACAAATTTGCAACGTCGGAATCAGGATCGTATTTAATTTCATCCGCCTTAATCACCGCACCATTTCGACGAATTTGCGCACGCCCTTTTAAGCGCATCTCGCGATCAACAATTCCATCGATTGAATCACTAGAGGTAAACGTTAAAGCTTGTCCATCGCCAATGGGTTTACCGACCCGTAATTGATCATCCAACTTTAAGACGGTGACATCGCCACGATCAGGAATTAAAACGGAGTTAGCGGAGCTACCCAAGGACTGCGCAGAAGGGGGTAAAGGTGCGGGTGCCTGAGCCATACTTGAGAGGGCAAATTGCGACAATGTAACCCCCATCATTACGCGCAGGGTGACAGATAAAAAAAGAGGGGCGCAAAGGCCGGCGCGACGGCGATAATGACTCATAGATCCAGACCCGCCTTATTATACGAATCGACCATGACTGACTCTCGCTTAGACTCCCTCCGTAGCTGGCTAAAAGGCCTTGAACCTAGCTGGCAATTAGATCTATCCACTTTAGCCCCCGCTTCAGCTGATGCCAGCTTTCGGCGGTATTTCCGGATTGAGTCCAAAAACCCGGATTTTCCAACTTTGATCGTGATGGATGCTCCGCCCCAACATGAGCCCTTAGATGCCTTCATTAGGGTCGATTTATTGTTCGAAAATGCCGGTCTAAACGTCCCGAAAATTTTAGAAAAGAATGTGGCTGAAGGCTTTCTTTTACTCAATGATCTTGGCACCAAAACTTATCTTGCAGAACTCAATGCTGAGAGAGCAGATCATCTCTACAAAGATGCAACCCACGCTTTAGTCCAAATGCAATTAGCAAGTAAACCTGATGTATTGCCAAACTACGATGAAGCACTCTTGCAACGTGAATTAGATTTATTTCCTGAGTGGTATCTCAAGAAACATTTGCACATCGAATTAACTGAACTGCAACACTCTCAAATCAGGCAAGCATTTGAACTCATCATTCAAAATAATCTTGCTCAAGCAAAAGTCTATGTGCATCGAGACTATCACTCACGCAATCTAATGGTGACTAAAAAAAATAATCCTGGTGTGATCGATTTTCAAGATGCGGTTTATGGCCCCATCACTTACGATGCTGCTTCACTCTGGCGTGATGCTTACATTGCGTGGCCCGAAGAACGCGTGATTGATTGGGTGATTAAATTTTGGGAAGAAGGTCGCCAAGCTGGCTTGCCTATGCCAACTGATTTTGGTCAGTTCTATCGTGACTTTGAGTGGATGGGTTTACAACGCCACCTGAAAGTCTTAGGAATTTTTGCAAGGCTGTTTCATCGCGATGGCAAAGATGGTTATCTCAAAGATATTCCATTGGTACTCGAGTATGCGATTGCCACGGCTAATCGCTATATTGAATTAAAGCCCTTGGCACGCATATTAGAGTCGACGCGCCCCACTAAGGAATAACAACAAACCGTCATGAATAAGCGCAATCTCATTCCGTGCTTTTTACTGGCCGCCGGTCGAGGCGAGCGCATGCGTCCACTCACCGATGAATTGCCTAAGCCACTTCTCACAATCAAAAACAAATCCTTACTTGCTTGGCATTTAGAAGCCTTGAGTACGGCTGGCATTAAAGAAGTTGTCATTAACCATGCCTGGCTTGGTCACAAGATCGAGGAAGCTTTAAGCAACGGCAGCCAATTCGATCTCAACATCACCTACTCTCCAGAAACTAGCGCCCTTGAAACTGCGGGCGGTATTCGCAAGGCCCTCCCCTTACTGAACCCCAGCGATTATTTCTTAGTAATTAATGGGGATGTTTTTAGCCCAAACCTACCAATTCATGAGCTTTTAGAGCAGGTTACTCGTTTGCGCAGCATGTCAAACAAGCCTTTGGCGCATCTTTTGATGGTTCCCAACCCGGTGCAGCACCCTGAGGGGGACTTTTATCTGAAAGACTCCAAAGTGACCAATCAACTACTAGATGGAGCTGAAAAACTCACTTTTTCTGGAATTGGGCTTTATCACCGAGAGCTCTTCAAGGATTTAGAGCTAGGCTCACCCGCTAAGCTAGCACCCCTTCTCAGGGAGGCAATGACTAAAAATAGAGTGTCCGGTGAAAAATATACTGGACCGTGGCACGATGTAGGTACACCCCAACGATTACAAGAACTCAATGCAGCGAATGACTAATTCCGCCATTTACCAACAACGTCGAGTTGAACTCGCAAAACTGATCTGCGCCAAAACTGGCGGTGGCATCGCCATCATCACTACAGCACCTGAGACTGCGCGTAATCGCGATAGCGAGTTTCCCTATCGTCACGACAGCGATTTCTTCTACCTCACCGGCTTTGAAGAGCCGGGTGCAACGCTCGTATTAAAGATTGCTGGGTCGGCATCACAAGCCCAACTCGAATCACATCTTTTTTGCAGACCCAAAGATGCAGAGCGTGAAATTTGGGATGGTATTCGTTTAGGGCCAGATGCAGCACCTGCAACCTTAGGCGTAGAGTACGCTCACAGTAATCATGAGTTAGATAAAAAACTGGGTGAGTTATTGGCAGATCAAGATGCTGTCTATATTCGCCTCTCAGAAAGTGCTGAGACCGATCGCCGTTTACGACATTGGATGAAACAAGTAAGAGCGCAAGCTCGTGCTGGCGTGAATCCACCTTCAGAATTTCATGATGTAGAAAGTCTGATTCATGAAATGCGTCTCTTTAAAGATGTACATGAAATCGACATCATGCGTCGTGCTGCCCAAATTTCTGCACGCACGCACATTCGTGCCATGCAAGCCTGCAAACCCGGTATGCGTGAATACCACCTCGAGGCAGAGCTACTGCATGAGTTCCGCTATAGCGGTGCACAAAGCGTTGCGTACAACAGCATTGTTGCTAGCGGAGCCAACTCCTGCATTCTGCATTACCGTGCCGGCGATACTGAACTGCGTAGTGGTGAACTCTGCTTGATCGATGCGGGTTGCGAGCTTGATGGCTACGCATCAGATATCACCCGCACCTTTCCGGTAAGTGGAAAATTTTCAGGGCCACAACGGGCTCTTTATGACATCACACTAGCTTCCCAAGAAGCTGCCATTGCAGCAACCAAGCCGGGCAATACTTTTATGCAGCCACATGAGGCTGCACTTAAGGTGCTCACTCAAGGCTTGCTCGATGAGAAGCTACTCAAACTTGCAGAGTTAGGCTCGTTAGATAACGCGATTGAAACGGGCGCCTATCGTCGTTTCTATATGCATCGCACCTCACATTGGTTAGGCATGGATGTACATGATGTTGGCTCATATCGTGAACCACTGAGTGCCGCAACAAACTCATTAGAAAAGCCATGGCGCCTTCTCCAATCGGGCATGGTGCTGACTATTGAGCCAGGCCTATATGTTCGCCCTGCCGATGATGTAGATGAGCCCTTCTGGAATATCGGCATCCGCATTGAAGATGATGCTGTAGTGAATGATTCTGGATGTGAATTAATTTCTCGCGGCGCACCCGTCAAGCCCGATGAAATCGAAGCGCTAATGAAGAATAATTAAATTGCCAAACATGTCAGCAACAAAATTCGATATTGTGATTCAGGGTGGTGGACCAGTTGGCCTAGCCTATGCAGCATGGTGCTTGCAAAAATTTCCTGAAGCAAAAATCGCTTTGCTGGACCGCAACCCTGTAGATGATGCGAACTTAGCTGCTGCTGACAGTCGAGGAATTGCCTTATCGCACGGTAGCAAGCTGCTACTAGATACCATTGATGCGTGGCCTACTGAATGTGCTGATATTCATCGCGTGCATGTGTCACAAGCAGGTCGCTTTGGTCGTGCTCTCATGACTCGCGAAGAATTGAAACAAGATGCACTAGGTCACATCATTCGCTATCGCGATATTCACTTGACTTTGCGCAAAGCCTTAAGAGCTATTCAAACAAAAAGTCCGAATTTTGTTTGGAAGCATATCGATGCGCAAGCAGACACATCAGGCATTCAAGCCAAATCTGTAGTTCATGCTGAAGGTGGTTTATTTAAAACACAGGATTGGGTAGAGTCAGGCAGAGACTATGAGCAATCAGCCTTAGTTGGCTTGGTAGAGGTTGAGAATGCAGCACCCCATCAAGCATGGGAGCGATTTACATCCGAAGGACCTTTGGCGGTTTTACCAAGTCACTATGGTCCCAATATTCTGAATCTGGTTTGGTGTGGAACCCCAAGCTCCTCACAAGCACGCCTTGCCTTAAGTGATGCTGAATTTCTGAAAAGCCTGCAAGCGGAGTTCGGCTCACGCATTGGTCAGTTTCTTAAAATCCAAGATCGTCGTCTTTATGAGTTGGGACTTAACTACCGCAAAGAAATTACTCAGGGCCATGAGGTTTGGATTGGCAATGCTGCCCAGACCTTGCACCCTGTTGCAGGACAGGGGCTCAACCTCGGACTGAGAGATGCCTATCTCTTGGCCGAAAAACTCAGTGCACTTTTCTCCAAGCCCGAAGATCAAAAAACCCCCATAGCAATAGAAGCAACCTTGAAAGACTATGCCCAAAGCCGGAAGGCAGATCGGTCTGCCACTATTGGCCTAACTGACTTTATGGCAAGGGTTTTCACCTCAAATCTACTTCCTATCGTGATCGGTCGTGGATTAGCCTTATCGGCCCTCCAATGGTTCCCGCCAGTCAAAACAGCCTTGGCTCGCCAGATGATGTTTGGTAGGCGCTAAGGGGCTGAAATAGCCTCCAAAATACAAGCATTCCCCGTTTGATCTAAATCAGTGAATCTGCCTATTTTTTAGGCAGATTTAGGCTGACCTGTGCTAAAGTGTCACCCTTTCCCAAGCACTGGAAGCCCTCCAGCACCCAAGCTAAAAACCATGAAGATTGGTCAGCACCTTCTCGCAAATAGATTGTTTGTAGCCCCAATGGCTGGGGTAACGGATCGTCCATTTCGTCAGCTTTGCAAAAAGCTCGGGGCTGGCTATGCCGTATCTGAAATGATTGCCTCCAATGCATTGCTTTGGAAGAGCGAGAAAACCCAACGTCGCGCTAACCACCAAGGTGAATTTAAGCCGATTGCAGTCCAGATTGCCGGGGCCGATCCGCAGATGATGGCTGCAGCTGCCAAGCTCAACGTCGATCATGGCGCCCAAATTATTGATATCAATATGGGCTGTCCAGCCAAAAAGGTATGCAATATTGCAGCTGGTTCTGCGCTATTGAGAGACGAGCCTTTAGTACAGCAAATTTTGGAAGCCATAGTTCAAGCTGTAGGCGTAGGGCCTGATGCTGTTCCTGTCACCTTAAAGATTCGGACAGGCTGGGATCGCGAACATAAAAATGCGATTGATATTGCACGTCTCGCTGAGAAATCTGGCATCTCCATGTTGACCGTACATGGTCGTACAAGGGCTGATCTTTACCATGGCGAAGCGGAGTACGAAACCATTACCGCAGTGAAGAATAGTGTTGCCATTCCGGTGGTTGCGAATGGCGATATCACTACTCCAGAAAAAGCAGAATTTGTTTTAAAAGAAACTGGTGCCGATGCCATCATGATTGGTCGTGCCGCTCAAGGGCGTCCTTGGATCTTTCGTGAGATCAATCATTTTCTCGAAACAGGTGGCAAGCTACCAACACCGCAGATCAATGAGATTCAAGAAATCATGAATGCCCATTTGATTGATCACTATGAGTTCTATGGCGAATATGTCGGCTTACGCACTGCGCGTAAGCATATCGGCTGGTATTGCAAAGGTTTACGTGACTCTCATGCCTTCCGTCAAAGAATGAATACTGCTGATGATTGCAAAACCCAATTACAGATGGTGAATGATTTTTTCAATGAAATGAAATCACATTCTGATCGTTTGTTATTTTTAGAAGCAGCCTAAATTTAGTTTTTAGTTATTTAATTTATCCATGACCAATAAGCACCCCATCACTGAATGCATTGAAACCCAACTCCAAGGTTACTTAGACGATCTCAAAGGTACACCTCCATCCGACTTGTACCAAATGGTCCTAGCTGTAGTTGAAAAGCCGATGCTCGAATTGGTAATGCAGCATGCAAAGCAGAATCAATCTTTGGCTGCGCAGTACCTTGGCATCAATCGCAATACGCTACACAAGAAGTTGGTTGAGCACCAGCTCCTGAAATAAGCCAGACCTCATTCGTCAATTCTTGATTAATTCAACCTTCTGAAAAACTATGATTCGTACAGCCCTACTCTCTGTTTCCGATAAAAATGGCATTGTGCCGTTTGCTAAAGCCCTTCATGAGCAAGGCATCAAGCTGATCTCTACAGGTGGCACGGCAAAACTCTTGGCTGAAAATAATCTACCGGTAGTAGAAGTATCTTCACTCACTAAGTTCCCAGAGATGCTGGATGGCCGCGTCAAGACATTGCATCCGATGGTGCATGGTGGCTTATTGGCTCGTCGAGACTTCCCCGAGCATATGGCTGCTTTAAAAGAGCATGGCATTAATACGATCGACATGCTCGTGATCAACCTCTATCCGTTTAACGAGACGGTTGCTAAAGCAGATTGCTCATTTGAAGATGCGGTTGAGAACATTGATATTGGTGGCCCAGCAATGTTGCGCGCCGCTGCTAAGAATCACCAAGATGTGACCGTACTCATTTCTCCAGAAGATTACGCACCCGTACTCGAAGAAATGAAAGCCAATAAGAACGTAGTTTCTTATAAGACCAATTTGGGCCTGGCTAAAAAAGTATTTGCCCACACCGCCCAATACGACGGCGCGATTGCGAATTATCTATCTGCATTGGGTGATGATCTCGATCACAAGAAGCGTTCTGCTTATCCAGAAACGCTGCATCTGGCCTTTGAAAAAGTACAAGAGATGCGCTATGGCGAGAACCCACACCAATCTGCAGCTTTCTATAAAGACATTTATTCAGTCGATGGTGCGCTTGCCAACTACAAACAATTGCAAGGTAAAGAGCTCTCCTATAACAATATCGCTGATGCTGACTCTGCCTGGGAATGCGTCAAGAGTTTTACCGGCAATGCTGGCGGCGCTGCAGCGTGCGTCATCATTAAACATGCCAATCCTTGTGGTGTAGCGGTAGGTGCCAATGCACTTAAGGCCTATCAAAAAGCATTTAAAACAGATCCGAGCTCAGCATTTGGCGGAATCATCGCCTTCAACGTGCCATGTGATGGTGCCGCAGCTGAAGCGATTTCTAAGCAGTTTGTGGAAGTATTGATTGCTCCAAGCTTTAGCGATGAAGCTAAGGCCATCTTTGCTGCCAAGCAAAATGTGCGCTTATTAGAAATTCGTTTGGGCGCTGCATTTAATACTTTTGATTTCAAACGTGTTGGTGGTGGCTTGCTAGTTCAATCTCCTGATGCCAAGAATGTGCTTGAGAACGAAATGCGTGTTGTTAGCAAGCGTCTTCCAACCCCAAGCGAAATGCACGACATGATGTTTGCATGGCGCGTTGCAAAGTTTGTGAAGTCCAATGCGATTGTGTATTGCGCTAATGGTATGACTCTCGGTATCGGCGCTGGTCAGATGAGCCGCGTAGACTCTGCTCGCATGGCAAGTATTAAGGCTGAGAACGCAGGCTTAAGCCTCAAAGGTTCTGCAGTGGCAAGTGATGCTTTCTTCCCATTCCGTGACGGCTTAGACGTCGTTGTGAATGGTGGTGCAAGCTGCGCTATCCAACCAGGCGGCAGCATGCGTGATGATGAAATCATTGCAGCAGCGAATGAACATGGCATCGCTATGATTTTTACCGGCACACGCCACTTCCGCCACTAATCACTTATGCGCTGGATAGGAATCGACCCAGGTCTACGAACAACGGGTTTCGGTGTTATTGATGTTGATGGCCAAAAACTGAGCTACGTAGCCTCTGGGACGATTGAAAGTGGAGATCCAGCACAAGGTCTTCCCGAAAGACTGGGAATCTTGTACGCGGGTATTAAGGAAGTGCTGGAGACCTACCATCCAGAGCAAGCGGCTATTGAAGAAGTATTTCTCAATGTCAATCCTCGGTCTACCCTGATGCTGGGACAAGCTCGAGGAGCGGTGATTGCAGCCCTGGTATCCGACAAGCTCCCTGTCGCTGAATACAGTGCATTGCGAGTAAAGCAATCCATTGTGGGAACCGGTAGAGCTACTAAACCCCAAGTTCAAGAAATGGTGAAACGTTTATTGCGCCTAAGTCGTGCACCAGGAACAGATGCAGCAGATGCCTTAGGGGTAGCCATTTGCGCCGCGCATCATGCCCAGATTCCGAAAGCAATTACTGCCGCTCTTGCACCTAAAAAGAGTAGAAAGAAATAACAATAAAAACAGGTTAAGATCTTTACATGATTGGTCGCATACAAGGCATTCTCGTCTCAGTTCATCCACCCCGCCTCTTGGTAGATTGCCAAGGTGTTGGCTATGAGATCGACGTGCCGATGAGTACTCTGTATCAATTACCAGAGACCAATCAAAAAATTACACTTCTCACGCATTTTCAAGTTCGTGAAGATGCGCAGCAACTCTTTGGCTTTGCTACAGAAACTGAGCGTGAAGCATTTAGACAGCTGATCAAGATTAGCGGCGTCGGCTCGCGCACTGCCCTTGCGGTACTTTCTGGCATGAGCGTCAATGAATTAGCCCAAGCAATTACTATGCAAGAGGCAGGCCGCCTAACTCAAGTCCCTGGCATTGGCAAAAAGACTGCTGAGCGCCTTTGCCTTGAACTCAAAGGAAAGTTGGCTCCCGATTTAGGAATTGTGGGCGGCAAACCTCAGGCGATTGAAGCGAACAGCGAAGTATTGCAGGCTCTCTTGGCGCTAGGCTATTCAGAAAAAGAAGCGCATCTTGCCCTCAAACAAATACCACCTGACACCACAGTTTCAGACGGTATCCGTATGGGCCTTAAATACCTCTCGAAGTCTTCATAACTAGTTACTCAAACACCACTACACTTGCAGTATGGCAATCCACACAGAAGACCTCAGCTCAATTCCCGAAGACTTACCGGAGGGAAATGACCGCATCGTTAGTGGTGCAGCTGGAAACTCAGAAGCCATCTTCGAAAGAGCCTTGCGTCCTAAGCAGCTAGATGAGTATGTTGGCCAAACCAAAGCCCGCGCCCAATTAGAGATTTTCATTACCGCAACCAGGGCCCGTCAAGAAGCCCTGGATCACGTTCTCTTGTTTGGCCCTCCCGGATTAGGTAAAACCACCCTGGCTCACATCATTGCTAGAGAGCTTGGTGTGAACTTGCGCCAAACTAGTGGCCCAGTTCTAGATAGGCCTGGTGATCTTGCTGCCTTACTGACCAATTTAGAAGCAAACGACGTTCTTTTTATTGATGAGATTCATCGCCTCTCTCCGGTAGTTGAGGAGATTCTCTATCCAGCACTAGAGGACTACAGCCTAGACATCATGATTGGCGAAGGTCCTGCAGCACGAAGTGTCAAAATTGATCTCAAGCCATTCACTTTGATTGGCGCGACCACTCGTGCCGGCATGCTCACCAATCCATTGCGAGACCGCTTTGGCATTGTGGCAAGACTGGAGTTCTACACCACCGAAGAGCTCACCAAAATTATTACGCGCTCCGCCAGCTTACTTAAAGCCGATATTGACCCTGAGGGATCAGTTGAGATTGCGAAGCGTGCTAGAGGTACTCCTCGCATTGCTAATCGCCTGTTACGTCGGGTGCGTGACTATGCCGAAGTCAAAGGTACTGGCACCATCACTAAAGACATGGCTGATGCCGCATTAAAGATGCTCGATGTTGATCCAAGCGGCTTTGATGTGATGGATCGCAAATTACTAGAAGCCATCTTGCACAAGTTTGATGGTGGGCCAGTAGGTATTGATAATTTAGCAGCAGCAATTGGTGAAGAGCGTGACACCATTGAGGATGTCTTAGAGCCTTACCTGATTCAACAAGGCTATCTACAAAGAACCTCCAGAGGAAGAGTAGCAACGCGTCAGGCCTATGAGCATTTTGGGCTCACGCCACCGAGCAACTCTAACAATCTAGACTAAATCTTAAAGTTCTAATCAAAAGACCCGCAATAGCGGGTCTTTTTCCATCAATCCAAATACTTTCTACAAACCAACCGTATACGTCGCCATTACAGTAGTAGTTGAGACGCCTTGATAAGGCTCTTGACGGTAGATGCCTGTAACACCCAAGCGCTGATTCTTAACAACATCGTAATAAGCACCGAGCATTGCTGTCGGACGAGTCTTCACAGGGTTGGCATTAAAGTTCACTGGAGTTAAACCATTAATACCTGTCGCAGAATAAGTACCATTTGCAGTCTTAGTGTCGCTTTCAACACCAGCACTAGCAAAGACAGTTGCCTTAGGGATAAATCGATAAGAAGCACCCACTCCAGCTAGAGCAGTAGTCGCATTGGTATTTAAGGCGCTGTAAGTCAACGGTGCCGTAACTGTTGTTGAGGTGCCTTCGCTATAGCCACCCATATTATTCTGGGTGTAGCGCATTCCCATATAGGGAGCAACAATCACTTGTGGTGTAATTGCAAAACCATACTTCGCAGTAACTTGTGCGCCCTGACTATTTAGCTGGGATGATCCCGTACCCGCCTCTGACGTTCCAACCGCTTGACGGTTTACCGTCGTATTCTTTTGACCATATGCTGCGGATACTTTAACCTCGGCACCCGTTCCATCGGCACGTTCATTCCAGGCGCCAAACAAACCAATCAATGGAGTGTTATTAGCAAGATTAACGGTGCTACCAGAATTATTCACAGATAAATTCTGATCAGCATAAGCACCAATACGAACTTGAGGATGCACTTTATAAGCTGCAATCAATAATGCACTGGTGTTGTTTAAACCATTAGCTGCTGATACTGCTGTATTACGACCGCCAGCAGAAATACAAATTCCATTAGGGCCAAACTCAGTACAGTCGTAAGAGAAACTATTGGCCAATACAGAGTTCTGAAGGGCATAAGTGCTCTGGAGCGCAGAAGCATTATTCACCAAAGATTGCTGCGTCTCAGCTGTAGTAAATGCATATACATTCAAGTAGGCATTATTGGCATCATAAGAAAGATTAATTGCTGATGCGAGATTCGATGAAACACTCGAGAAGGATCCTGTTAGGCCACTATTAGCAGTGACAATTGAATATTTTGCAGGAGCATAAATATTGGTGGAGTCACCTGAAAGACTTAGAGTTCCACTCAATCTAGCAGTTCCATTAATCGATAATTTATCCGCTGCACTAGAAGAAACGCGTAACCCCAAAGTACCTGTTGAGGTTTGCACAAATGAACCGCTAGCCAAATGAGTAACCCCTGCTCCCGCTGCCGTGATCCCCATCCACCCACTGTTTTCAAAACGCGCCAGCTGACCTTGGGTCAGGAACACTTGACCATCAATAACTCCACTTACTGTATTAACCACTGTAGTTGCGGCAGAAGTACCCACATCTGAAATAGCATAGTTACCATTGCTTGCCCGGATTACCCCGTAGTTCAACAAAGTGCCGAAATTACCCTCAATTGCTATTGCTCGATTGAGGGTGCCGCCCGTCACATTTACAGTGCCGTAGTTAGAAATCACTCCACCATAGTTAGTATCCGTCAATGGATTGCAGCCTAGGTATCCACAACTAGCACCGGTTGCAATGCCATTGGCATTGACGACATTGATTGCACCAGTATTAATAACGTCAGCCCCAGCAGCGGAAAGTGTAGATGAACGATCGCCTATATTTTTTAAGGGGTCATAAATTTTTACTGAAGATCCAGAAAGGCTAATAAGTTGATCGCCAATGTTTGCTTCATAGGCTTTTGTAATGCCATTCTCCACGTAGACGCCGATCACATTACCCTGATACATTGAATTAGCAGAAGTCAGATAACTCCCAACTTTGATTTCTGTCCAAGTTATTTTTGGCTGTCCAGTGACTACATCAATCGTATTTAAATCAACCGTTGCAACATATGCCTTTACTTTATTTCCCAATACATCAACTGCATCTGCCACTAAGTTATAGACGCCTGGTTTACCTGCGCTAGTAATTCCCTCAAAATGGGTTACAAGAGAGGCGTCGGGTGAGGAGAAGGTATAGGTCGCACCATTAGAGTTGTTATGAATATAGGAGTAGGTTTCATTAACAGGTAATCCGGCGCCATATTTACCCGTGTATCCACCGGATATCAAATTGTTATACACGCCATAGGCAGTATTACTTACTATGCTCTGAATTTTTGTTTCATTACCAATAGCAATCCTAGCCGATGCATCCGATCCAACTAAGGGGACTATTGAATAAGTACCAGCTGAAATGTTATAGACATAAGAATTACCAGTTATCAAACGAGTATCGAAGTTACCAACTGCTTGGTTACCAAAAGTACTATGGCCAATAGTATTTAAGATAGGCTCACCACCCGCTAAATTAGTTGGCAACAATGTTGTAGTAATGCCAGTGGCTGCATCAACTAGATAACCCAAATCTCCTTCCGCACCATTTGCGGATGCTGCAGTCTTATAACTTCCAGTTACCCGCAAAATTCCTGACGAGGATCCAAAGCTTGGTCCATACGGTGTGCTGCTAATCGCACCAGGAAAATTGGAAAGATTGGAAGTGGCTGTTGGGTAAGGGATATAAGTTGAATTAGAGACAACGTTGTCATACAGTACGCCACCAGTATTGCCATCAGTAGTACTAAAGTTTCCCGTGATATTTCTATCGCGAATACCTGTGATCGTAGTAACTGAGCTACCTGGATACTGGAAAGAAGTGAATCCAGAGACTGTTGCAAGATCAATGTCTGCCGCTTGGATAGGGCCAGAAATGAGAATGAGGGATGCAGCACCAATCAAGGAGCGAAGAAATAGGATTTTCAAGGGAAACCGTAATAAAAAGTGAAGAGCTTAAAGGATAATAGGAAGAAAGATTATGTCAGAAGTGTATCCCTACCCCTCCTATTTATCCCTCATTTAAGACGCACAAGCGGCAAAGGAGGGTATTGATTGCAGTCGATAGCCTAGCTCAGCGCTACCTTAGCGAACTTACGCTTACCCACCTGTACTACGTAAGTACCGGCCTCAACTTTCAATTGCTTATCAGCAACTATTACGCCATCAATCTTCACACCGTTTTGTTCAATGTTGCGATTCGCTTCGGATGTTGATGGAGCTAAGCCAGCAGCCTTCAGTAGATTAGCGATCTGCATTGGGGCACCAGAAAGATTGATCTCTGGAATATCGTCAGGTACACCACCTTTAGCGCGGTGATTAAAGTCCTCTAATGCTTTTTCTGCAGCAGCTTGCGAATGGAAACGCGCAACAATTTCTTGTGCGAGCAGTACTTTGCAATCTTTAGGGTTTCTGCCGGCAGCAACTTCTTGCTTCATTAAATCAATTTCAGCCATAGGGCGAAATGACAGTAATGTGAAGTAATCCCACATTAATTCGTCAGAGATACTCAAGAGCTTACCAAACATCTCGCCAGCAGGCTCGCTGATGCCAATGTAATTACCTTTGGACTTACTCATCTTGTCCACGCCATCCAAGCCGACGAGGAGGGGCATAGTCAAAATACATTGGGGCTCTTGGCCATACTCACGTTGGAGCTCGCGCCCAACTAAGAGATTAAATTTCTGATCGGTACCACCAAGCTCTAGGTCACTCTTCAAAGCAACGGAGTCATAGCCTTGCATCAATGGATACAAGAACTCATGCACAGAGATGGGTACGCCGCTACGGTAGCGCTTGGTAAAGTCATCGCGCTCTAACATTTGGGCAACGGTATATCGCGCTGCCAACTGAATCATCCCACGTGCGCCCAGTGGATCACACCACTCGCTGTTATAGCGGACTTCAGTTTTAGCGGGATCAAGCACCATGCTGGCTTGACGATAGTAGGTCTGGGCATTGACAGCAATTTCTTCTGCAGTCAGTGGTGGACGGGTTGCATTACGTCCAGAGGGATCACCGATCATGCTGGTGAAGTCACCAATCAAGAAAATCACGGTGTGACCTAAATCTTGTAGCTGACGCAATTTGTTCAAAACAACTGTATGACCCAAATGAATATCAGGCGCAGTTGGATCTAAACCCAACTTAATGCGCAAAGGTGTGCCTGTAGCCTTACTCTTAGCCAGCTTTTGAATCCAATCCGCCTCAACCAATAGCTCATCACAGCCCCGTTTTGTAACTTCAAGGGCTGCAAAAACTTCGGGAGTCAGTGGGTATTTTTGTTCTGGTTTAGCCGTCATGCGAAATTGGGTAACTGATTCGGTTAAATTAGTATTTAAATTGCTAAAGCATAATTGTCGCATTCCTGAGAACAAAGTCCTGATACCGCATGAATAAGCCTCAATCCCTCTATATTGGCCTGATGTCTGGCACTAGCCTAGATGGGATAGATGCCGTGCTGGCAAAGATTGAAGCCTCCGGGGAGTCTTCCCTTCTGGACGCCGTAAGCCTTCCCTTTAGCTCTGAATTACGTAAAGCGCTACTAGATCTCCAGACCCCTGGGCCAAACGAGATTCACCGGGAAAATCAGGCCGCTAATGCCTTAGCTGTCGCCTATGCTGATGCAGTCAAGCAATTGCTTACTCGGGCCAAGCTTTCTGCTGCAGATATCAGCGCGATTGGCGCCCACGGCCAGACTATTCGTCATCAAGCCGATCTTGCTCATCACCTTGCCTATACCCATCAAACCCTCAACCCAGCACTTCTGGCAGAGTTGACCGGAATTGATGTCATTGCTGACTTTAGAAGTCGTGACCTTGCTGCTGGTGGTCATGGCGCACCTCTAGTGCCAGCCTTTCATGCGCAACAATTCGCTACAGATAAAAATATCGCCGTGCTCAACCTTGGCGGTATTGCCAACCTGACGCTATTATCCAAAGATGGTGGAGTAAAGGGTTTTGATTGCGGCCCCGGCAATATGTTGATGGATGCCTGGATTGCAGATCAACAAGGCCATGCCTTTGATGAGAACGGTACTTGGGCATCACAAGGCAAAGTCAATCAAATACTTTTATCAAGAATGTTAGCGGATCCATTTTTTGCAAAAGCTCCGCCAAAAAGTACGGGTCGTGATGACTTTCATCTGGAGTGGCTGCAAAAGCAAATTGATACCGACAACATCAATGCTGAAGATATTCAAGCCACACTATTACAACTGACCGTGGACTCAGCCCTACAGGCTTTAGAGTGCTATGCACCGCAAACTCAGACGCTAGTTATCTGTGGTGGTGGTGCGCGCAATATCGCCTTAATGGATTTATTTAAAGCCAGAACTGAAATCTTATTTACAAACTCACTCGAGATTGTGACCAGTGATGCACTTGGCATTGATCCACAACTCGTAGAAGGCCTCGCATTCGCATGGCTTGCCTGGGCCCACAAAGAAAAACGGCCAGCAAATTTGCCAGCCGTTACAGGGGCGAAGGGTCCTAGAATCTTAGGCGCTTGCTATCCTGCTTAAGTAATTCAATTTATTTAAGCAGAGAAAGAAGATCCGCAGCCACAAGTAGTTTGGGCATTTGGATTCTTGATCACAAACTGTGAACCATTGATGTCTTCTTTGTAATCAATCTCAGCGCCAACTAAATATTGGAAGCTCATTGAATCTACCAACAAAGTTACGCCATTCTTTTCAAAGAGTGTGTCATCTTCATTCACAGCATCATCAAATGTGAACCCATACTGAAATCCTGAGCAACCACCGCCCTGAACAAACACGCGTAGTTTTAGTTCAGGATTGCCTTCTTCAGCAATCAAGTCAGCCACTTTTGCAGCAGCACTATCCGTAAACACCAATGGAACTGGTGGCTCGGCTAAATCTTGTACAGTCTCTTGCGTAGCTAATTGGGTCATGATTTACTCCTAATTCAAAAGGCAATGATCCATTTTAGGCTTTTAATTCCAAGCGTGCTGAAGGGTCTTTCCAACTGGCCCCATTATGGTGAAACGGCAATCTGGGTCAATCCAGTGGTCTCAGGCAAGCCAAACATGAGGTTCATGCACTGAACGCCCTGGCCTGAGGCACCCTTCACCAGGTTATCTTCAACTACCAAAATGACTAAAGTGTCGCCATCCCCCGGACGATGAATAGCAATACGTAAGCCATTACTACCCCGCACAGAGCGCGTTTCTGGATGACTACCGGCCGGCATCACATCCACAAAAGGCTCACCTTTGTAGAAATCTTCATAGAGCTTTTGAAAATCCACCTTCATTCCAGCCTCAGTCAAGCGGACATATAAGGTTGAATGAATTCCCCTAATCATTGGTGTCAAGTGCGGCACAAAGGTCAGGCCAATCTGGTCGTGACCAGCAATGGCTTTTAAGCCCTGGACAATTTCCGGAAGATGGCGATGGCCTTTAACGCCATAAGCTTTGAAGTTATCGCTAGACTCTGATAGCAAGGTTCCAATTTCTGCCTTCCGTCCAGCACCTGAAGTTCCTGACTTAGAGTCAGAAATAATATGCGTGCCATCAATCAATTGCTTACCACCGGTAGACTTTGGTGCGAGCAATGGTGCAAGGCCCAGTTGAACTGAGGTTGGATAACACCCAGCCAAACCTACTACGCGAGCTTTTTTAATTTCTTCACGATTGATTTCTGCCAAGCCATAAACTGCTTCAGCCAAAATCTCTGGGCAACCGTGCTCCATGCCATACCACTTAGCAAATTCTTTGACATCCTTTAAGCGGAAGTCAGCAGCGAGATCCAAAATCTTCACGTTATGAGCAAGCAACTCTTTGGCTTGTGCCATTGCCACGCCATGTGGTGTTGCAAAAAACACCACGTCGCATTCATTTAACTTGGCTTCATCTGGTGTTGTGAATTTGAGATCAATGCGGCCACGTAAAGAGGGAAACATCTCAGCTACTGGCATGCCAGCTTCTGTACGAGAAGTAATTGCCTGAATTTTTACTTCGGGGTGTTGCGCTAATAAACGCAACAATTCCACTCCGGTATATCCAGTTCCACCTACGATGCCAACTTTAATCATGCCATTCTCCAAAATACCGACAGATGAATTTTATTTCTCAAATACCTAGATTGTAGAAACAAAAAGGGCCGCTTGCGCGACCCTTTCGATAAAACTTTAAGCGACTGAAAGAATTAGCGCTTGCTGAACTGCTTACGACGACGCGCGCCATGCAGACCAACTTTTTTACGCTCAACTTCACGAGCATCGCGAGTTACCAAGCCTGCTTTAGACAGAGCTGGCTTCAAAGCGTTGTCGTAGTCGATCAATGCACGAGTAACACCGTGACGAACTGCACCAGCTTGGCCAGTTTCACCGCCACCGCTAACGTTTACTTTGATATCAAAGGTTGTTAGGTGGGCTGTGAGAGCCAAAGGCTGACGAGCGATCATGCGTGATGTTTCGCGAGCAAAGTAAGCATCGATAGGTTTACCGTTAACAGTAATCTCACCTTTG
>NZ_NCFJ01000274.1:0-3467 GCF_002281105.1 Polynucleobacter sp. 35-46-11 | reverse complement strand
AGTGCCGCTATCCCGATGCCTGAACTCATTCGGCTCTTGCGCTCTAAGGCAGTTTTACTGCCAGGCGTCAAAGTCACCCTCATTCAAGAGAAGTCTGGCGAGAGTCAAACTTGGCAATATGCCCAAGGCTTACGCGGTTACTTAAATGAAGCAATAGCTCAAGCTGGCCATGGCCCAGAAGTGATTCCTCCATTTGAGGGGGAACAATACGCCACTGGCAATGGTGATGATGATTCCTTTGCTGAAGGCGAGGGTGCAGCCTGGGTTGTGACCTGGACCGAAGATGGATCACCGGTGCGCGAGAGTTATGTGAACTTGATTCCGACTCCAGCAGGCGGAACCCATGAGAGCGGATTGCGTGAAGGCCTATTTAATGCCGTCAAAGGTTTTATTGAGATGCATGCTTTGCAGCCTAAAGGTGTGAAGCTCATGCCTGAGGACGTGTTTGCCCGCGCCTCATTTATTTTGTCTGCCAAAGTATTGGACCCACAATTCCAGGGTCAAATCAAAGAGCGTTTGAACTCCAGGGATGCGGTGCGCTTAGTTTCTGGTTACGCTAAATCGGCACTTGAGCTTTGGCTGAACGAGCATGTGGATTACGGTCGTAAATTAGCAGACTTAGTAATCAAGCAGGCGCAGGCACGAACCCGCGCCGGTCAAAAAGTCGAGAAGAAAAAATCCTCTGGTGTAGCAGTTCTACCTGGAAAACTGACCGACTGTGAGAGTCAAGACATTGGCCTTAATGAAATCTTCCTCGTTGAGGGTGATTCAGCTGGCGGCTCAGCCAAGATGGGTCGTAATAAAGAGTACCAAGCGATTTTGCCTCTGCGCGGTAAGGTTCTCAATACTTGGGAAGCGGAGCGTGATCGCTTATTTGCGAACAACGAAGTGCATGACATTGCTGTTGCTATAGGTGTAGATCCGCACGGCGCTAATGACAGCCCTGACTTATCAAACCTACGTTATGGCAAGGTTTGCATCCTCTCAGATGCGGACGTGGATGGTGCGCATATTCAGGTATTGCTATTAACTTTGTTCTACAAGCATTTCCCAAAACTAATCGAATTGGGTCATGTGCATATTTCTAGGCCACCATTGTTTAGGGTGGATGCACCAGCACGTGGCAAAAAGCCAGCACAAAAGATTTATGCGCTTGATGCAAATGAACTTCAAGCCATTGAAGATAAATTGCGTAAAGATGGCGTTAAAGAAACGGCTTGGCAGATTTCTCGCTTCAAAGGTTTGGGTGAGATGAGTGCCGAGCAATTATGGGATACCACTTTGAATCCAGATACTCGTCGACTCTTACCGGTGACCTTGGGTACATGGACAGAGGATGAAACAATCAAAACAATGGATATGTTGATGGGTAAGTCCGAATCTGGGGCGCGTCGCGATTGGTTGGAAGAGCGCGGTAATGAAGTAGAGGCGGATATCTAATGGCGATTAAAAAAACTCCAGGCGGCAACAAACCAGCAGAGCAAGCAGACTTGTTTGCAGGTGAACCTATTGAAATGAATGTTGTTGAAGTTGACGAGCCAATTACTGCTGAAGCAGGCGGCCCAAAAGACCCTCATGATCCAAAAAAGATTGAGCTCAACGAAGATGACAAAGACAGCCTCACCTTGGCGGTCTATGCTGAGCGCGCTTACTTAGATTACGCAATCAGCGTTGTTAAAGGCCGCGCCCTACCAGATGTATCTGATGGCCAAAAGCCAGTTCAACGTCGCATTCTGTTCTCTATGAGTGAGATGGGTTTACGCGCTGACGCTAAACCCGTGAAGAGTGCTCGCGTAGTTGGTGATGTTCTCGGTAAGTTTCATCCCCATGGCGACCAATCCGCCTACGACGCATTAGTGCGTCTTGCCCAAAGCTTCTCACTGCGTTATCCGCTGATCGATGGTCAGGGTAACTTTGGCTCACGTGATGGCGATGGTGCGGCTGCAATGCGCTACACCGAAGCTCGTTTAACCAAGATTGCTGGACTCTTACTCAGTGAGATTGATGAAGGTACGGTGGACTTTGCACCGAACTACGACGGATCTTTCCAAGAACCTAAGTTATTACCAGCGCGCTTACCCTTTGTTCTATTGAACGGCGCATCCGGTATTGCGGTAGGTATGGCAACAGAGATTCCTTCACATAATTTACGTGAAGTCGCTAGCGCAGCGATTGCTTTAATGAAGTCTCCGAAGATGAGTACTTCAGAACTATTGGAGATCATGCCTGGCCCAGACTATCCAGGTGGTGGTCAAATCATCTCTTCCTCGGCTGAAATTGCACAGATTTATGAAGCAGGACGAGGCAGTCTCAAAGTGCGTGCTCGCTGGTCTATTGAAGAGTTGGCTCGTGGTCAGTGGCAAATTGTGGTGAATGAGTTGCCACCATCCACATCATCACAACGCGTATTACAAGAGATCGAAGAAATTACCAATCCAAAAGTGAAGGTTGGTAAAAAGACATTAACTCCTGAGCAAAACAATCTCAAATCCACCATCTTGAATGTGCTTGATGGTGTACGTGATGAGTCCAGTAAAGATGCGGCTGTGCGCTTGGTATTTGAGCCTAAGAGTAAAAATATTGACGTTAATGAGTTCGTCAACTTATTGCTGGCGCATACCTCCTTGGAATCCAATGCGCCAATGAACTTGGTGATGATTGGTACTGATGGTCGCCCACGTCAAAAAGGTCTCAAAGAGATTATTGCTGAGTGGATTTCTTTCAGGGTGGGAACTGTTACAAGACGTACTCAGCACCGCTTGGGTAAAGTCAACGATCGGATGCATATTTTGGAAGGGCGCCTCATTGTTCTTCTCAATATTGATAAGGTCATCAAGATTATTCGCAATAGCGATGAACCTAAGGCTGATCTTATTAAAGAGTTTAAGCTGAGCGATCGTCAAGCCGAAGATATTTTGGATATCCGTTTGCGTCAGTTGGCTCGATTGGAAGGCATCAAAATTGAGCAAGAATTAAAAGAGCTCAAGTCTGAGCGTGATGATCTTGAAGGTTTGTTGCAGAGTGATACTGTATTGCGTAAGCGCATCATCAAAGAAATTGAATCTGATATGAAAGATTTTGGTGATGATCGCCGTACATTGATTCAGGAAGATAAGCGCGCTGTTGCTGAGACTAAGGTATTGGATGAACCGGTAACGGTGATCGTGTCTCAAAAGGGTTGGGTACGTGTACGCCAGGGTCACGAGCATGATGCAACGCAGTTTGGCTTCAAAGCGGGTGATGCCCTCTATGCCACATTTGAGTGCCGCACAGTTGATGTGATGCAAGGCTTTGGTAGTGATGGCCGTGTCTATACAGTTCCCGTCAGCGAATTACCAGGTGCTCGTGGCGATGGTTCACCATTAACGAGCTTTGTGAACTTGGCAGCTGGATCGCAGATGGTGGCCTACTATGCCGGTCAATCTGATGATCTTGTACTGATCTCAACTCGATCTGGTAATGGCTTC
>NZ_NCFJ01000273.1:467-3939 GCF_002281105.1 Polynucleobacter sp. 35-46-11 | reverse complement strand
ATATCCTTAAACGTTTTCGTTTTATTTATTGTTGTTTAACTGATCACTTAGCGCGTGAATACTCAGATTGCTTCTGATTGCGCTTGTTAATCGCCTCCGCCCAGCTAGCTTGATTACCCGGAGTCCACCCCTTTGTCATGAATCCATTGTCAGCACCCATATAAGGGGCTACATCAGGACGCTTGGCAGCTTTCGCTGCAATTTCTGGAGGCTCGGAACATGCCGCCAACAAAGTACCAGCAGCCAAACATAAGCCGAGAGTTTTGAAATTTAATTTCATGACTTTGCTCCTGGAATTTTGTCAGCAGGCGTTGGCTTCGGTGCAGGTGATCCTGATGGACCATAAGCAGTAGACCAACCGAAGATATCGTTACTTGGATAGCGGCCATTTGCCTCACGAACTGAGACACGTTTGGCGTAGATTGAAGAAATCACTTCGTCATCACCACCAATCAAAGCCTTGGTTGAACACATCTCAGCACATAAAGGTAACTTACCTTCAGCTAAGCGGTTGCGACCATACTTCTCAAATTCGGCAACGCTACCGTTAGCTTCTGGACCGCCGCTACAGAAGGTGCACTTGTCCATTTTGCTGCGTGAACCAAAGGCACCCTGACTTAAGAACTGAGGCGCACCAAATGGGCAGGCAAAAGAGCAATAGCCACAACCGATACAGATGTCTTTGTCATGCAACACCACACCCTCGTCGGTGCGATAGAAGCAATCTACTGGGCAAACCGCCATACAAGGCGCATCTGAACAGTGCATACAAGCAACTGAAACAGACTTTTCTTGACCAACAATGCCGTCATTTACCGTAACAACTCGGCGACGATTGATACCCCAAGGCACTTCGTTATCGTTTTTACAAGCTGTGACACAGCCGTTGCACTCAATGCAACGCTCTGTATCGCAGATAAATTTCATTCTTGCCATGATGTTCTCCTGACTTTATTTTTTAACTTAGGCAAATTTTTCGATTTGGCACATAGTGGTTTTGGTTTCTTGCATCATCGTTACCTGGTCATAGCCATAGGTTGTTGCAGTATTTACCGCTTCACCTAAGACTACAGGGGCAGCGCCCTCTGGGTAATATTTGCGCAAGTTATTACCCTGCCACCAGCCTGCAAAGTGGAATGGTACGAATGCAGTGCCTTGATCAACGCGTGGAGTTACCAGTGCGCGCACCTTAATCTTGGCGCCGGTTGGTGACTTCACCCATACGTAATCCCAGTTCTTAATACCGCGAACTTCTGCAGCCTTAGGATTGATCTCGACAAAGTTCTCTTGTTGCAACTCTGCCAACCATGGGTTGGAACGAGTTTCGTCTCCTCCACCTTCGTACTCAACCAAACGACCTGAGGTCAAAATGATTGGGAACTTTTCGTAGAGCTTCTCATTCAAGTTCTTATCCTGAACTGTTTTGAAAAGTGTTGGCAAGCGCCAGAAATTCTTCTTATCGGCAGAAGTTGGGTACTTGCGCATCATTGGCTCGTTAGTACTGTAGAGAGCTTCACGATGAACAGGAATCGCATCTGGGAAGTTCCACACTACTGCACGTGCTTTTGCATTACCGAATGGATGACAACCGTTCTTCATGACAACGCGTTGAATACCACCAGATAAGTCAGTCTTCCAGTTCTTACCTTCAGCTGCCTTCTGCTCTTCCTCGGTCAACTGACTCCACCAGCCCAGTTTCTTCATAAAGACATGGTCAAACTCTGGGTATCCAGTTTTAATCGCTGAACCCTTAGAGTAAGAGCCATCTTCAGCCAATAAATTCTTGCCATCTTTTTCAACGCCAAAGTTTGCACGGAAATTACCGCCGCCTTCCATGACGCTCTTACTGGTGTCATAGAGGTTTGGTGAGCCAGGATGCTTGATAGCTGCAGTTCCGTAGCAAGGCCAAGGCAAGCCATAGTAATCGCCTGTAGTGTCGTAGCCAGTTACTGGATCAATACCACCACGTGACTTCAATGTCTTCGGATCAAATACGCCCGCCATTCTCATGTGAGCTTTCAAGCGCTCAGGAGTTTGACCTGTGTAGCCAATCGTCCACACACCACGATTAATTTCTCTCAAGATGGATTCAATTTCAGGCTCTCTCCACTGCTTACCTGCATATTTCGAACTCAACATCTTGTAGTTAACTGACAATTCTTGACCGAAACCAAGACGATCAGCAAACGCTTGCATGATCACGTGGTCAGGAACGGATTCAAACAACGGATCAATTACTTTCTCACGCCACTGCAGCGAACGATTGGATGCTGTAGCAGAACCAGTTGTTTCGAACTGCGTTGTAGCTGGTAATAAATACACGTTGCGATTCTTATTCACAGCATCGCCTTCTGCAGGAGGCATTGCTGCCATTGCCGCAGTCGCACTTGGATATGGATCGACTACCACCAACAAATCCAACTTATCCATCGCGCGCTTCATATCGAGACCGCGAGTTTGTGAATTTGGTGCATGACCCCAGAAGAACAAACCTTTGACGCTGGTTTGCTGATCAATCATGTCATTCTTCTCAAGTACCGCATCGACCCAACGAGAAACTGTAGTGCCTGATTTCTCCATCATGTTTGGAGCGTAGCGACCTTTGATCCACTCATAGTCCACACCCCATACTGTGGCGTAGTGCTTCCATGAGCCAGCTGCAAGACCATAGTAGCCAGGCAATGAATCTGGGTTAGGGCCAACGTCAGTTGCACCTTGAACGTTATCGTGACCACGGAAAATATTTGCGCCACCACCGGACTTACCGATGTTGCCTAAAGCTAATTGCAAAATGCAAGATGCACGAACCATCGCATTACCAATGGTGTGCTGTGTTTGACCCATACACCAGACCAAAGTGCTTGGACGATTCTTCGCCATAGTTTCAGCAACTTTGTACATCTGCGCTTCTGGAACTCCACAAGCTTCTTCTACATTCTTTGGAGTCCACTTTTCCATAACTTCTTTGCGGATCTCATCCATACCGTACACGCGGTCATTGATGTACTTCTTATCTTCCCAACCATTGTTGAAGATGTGATACAGAACACCAAACAAGAATGGGATATCAGTACCTGAACGAATACGAACATACTGATCAGACTTGGCTGCAGTACGGGTATAGCGTGGGTCAACTACGATGACTTTGCAACCATTTTCTTTTGCATGCAACAAGCTAAGCATAGACACTGGATGTGCTTCTGCAGCGTTTGAACCAATATACAAAGCTGCCTTGGCATTCATCATGTCGTTATAGCTATTGGTCATCGCACCATAGCCCCAGGTGTTTGCAACACCGGCAACTGTTGTGGAGTGACAAATACGTGCTTGATGGTCTGTGTTGTTGGTTCCAAAGAAAGAAACCCACTTACGCATTAGATAAGACTGTTCGTTGTTATGCTTTGAGGAGCCAATGAAGAACAAAGAATCTGGGCTGTACTTAGTGCGCAAATCTTTCATCTGCGCAGAGATT
>NZ_NCFJ01000273.1:0-449 GCF_002281105.1 Polynucleobacter sp. 35-46-11 | reverse complement strand
TTCATTGGGTAACGTAGGCGGAAATCTCCGTGCCCATGCTCACGCAAAGAAGCGCCCTTCGCACAATAAGCACCTAAGTTAATTGGGGAATCAAATGCAGAGTCTTGACGAACCCAAACACCATTCTCAACAGTAGCGTCAGTTGCGCAGCCTACTGAACAGTGCGTACAAATCGTTCTCTTAACTTCGATCTTGCCTTTGCCATCCAACATTGCCTTGCTTTGCTCGGCAGATGCCTTCTGCACCAAAGTTAATTGGCTTGCTGCGATACCAGCACCAACACCGACACCGGAGCGCTTGAGGAAGGTACGACGATCCATCGTTGGCACTGCGGACTGAAGTCCACGTGACAGGCTGCCGATGAGGCGTGATGCAGGCGTGGCACGGCTGCTTTGTGGAGTATTGGATTTACGAGTCAGACTCATATGTTGTCCCTGAAAAATATTTTT
>NZ_NCFJ01000272.1:0-3474 GCF_002281105.1 Polynucleobacter sp. 35-46-11 | reverse complement strand
CTCCAATTAGAGCGTTTATCTAAAGCTGCTCAAACAGGCGTTGCCTTTCCATTGGTAAAGAAGTTGCTTGCTTTCAACGAAGAGGGTGAGCAGCGTGTTGAGGTAGTGATTCTTTCTCGCAATGATCCAGTTAGCGGCTTACGCGTATTCCGTTCAGCCGAACATCATGGCCTTCATTTGGGGCGCGGCGTATTTACCAGAGGGCGCCCACCTTATCACTACCTTCGCTCGCTACATGCCAACTTATTTTTATCAGCTAATGAAGACGATGTGCGTGCCACGATTGACGCAGGTTTTCCTGCTGCACGTGTTTATCCAGAATCTAGCAAGACTGCAGAGTCTCATCCCAATGAAATCCGCATCGCTTTTGACGGAGATGCTGTTTTGTTTTCTGATGAAGCGGAGCAAGTATTTCAGAGTGAGGGCCTGGTTGCCTTTGTAGATCACGAAAGTAAAAAAGCTGCGATCCCTCTGCCACCGGGCCCATTTAAACCTTTGCTAGAAGCGCTGCATCGCTTGCAACGCACCACTAGTGAGAAGGGCATGCGCATTCGCACCGCTTTAGTCACCGCTCGCTCAGCGCCTGCACATGAGCGTGCTATTCGTACGCTCATGGCTTGGGGTATCGATGTGGATGAAGCCATGTTCCTCGGCGGACTTTCCAAAAGTGAGTTCCTGCGCGAATTTGAGCCAGACTTCTTCTTTGATGATCAAACAGGTCACTGCCAATCTGCTGCATCAGTAGCGCCTACTGGTCATGTCGTATCTGGCGTATCCAATAAACCTAAAAGCTAATGTCCACACTTTCTCTTGGTCAAGCAACGCAATATCCCGATCAATACGATCCGAGTTTGCTCTTTCCTATTCCGCGTTCAGAGAATCGCCTTAAGCTTGATATCAAGCCCAATCAAGCCTTACCTTTTGTTGGTGTTGATATTTGGAATGCCTTTGAGCTGGGTTGGCTCAATAAAAAAGGGAAACCCCAGATTGCTCTAGCGGAATTTCAGATACCAGCCGACTCTCCGAACATGATTGAGTCCAAATCATTCAAGCTCTACTTAAATAGCCTGAATAACGCTCGCTTTGAAGATGAAGCGGAAGTCCGCGAAAGATTGATTACGGATTTATCGGCAGTCGCTGGCAGCAAGATTGCCACTCGCATCAATCCAACAGAGATGGTTGCCAAAAAAGGAATGCAGGAGATGAGTGGTGTTCTCATGGATCGTCTTGATATCGAAATCGATCCAAGCCTATCCGCCGATCCAACTTTGCTAGAGGTAAATGAATCGTTTGGACCCATCGAGCAATGCTTGGTTTCCCATTTACTCAAATCCAATTGCCCAGTGACAGGACAACCAGATTGGGCTAGCGTACAAATTCGCTATCAAGGCCGTCCCATTTTGGAAGAAGGCTTGCTGCGCTACTTAATCGGATTTAGACAAAAAGGTGAGTTTCATGAGCATTGCGTTGAAACCATCTTTACGGATATCAAGCGCCAGTGCAAACCAGAAAAACTCTCTGTCTACGCTCGTTACACCCGACGCGGTGGTCTAGACATCAACCCCTTCCGCACCGATCACAATGCGCCCTGGCCTGACAATACGCGCCACGCTAGGCAATAACTAAGGCTCGGTCACCTGTTTTACTGGTGCTACGCTGGGCCCATAAATCAGCTCAAGATTTTTTTGAATACTAGGCGCTTGCGAGAAACAGCTTTTAACTAGCGCTGGATTTGCATACCAATCGGCATCATCTCTCGCTTCGTCAATAAATGATTTCATGACAATGGCACTATCGACATCATCAAGCCCAGCAGCCTTAAGTTTTGTAAATCCCGATGAACAAGCTTTTGCCAAATCAAGGCCTTCTGCTTTAGAAATACGCTGAAGTAGGCTAGGTGCTGAGCTATTTAAGATCTGCATAAAATTGAGTCCTGAGCCAGGCATTTGGAAATTTAAAATGTATTCAGATGAAAGATTTTCTCGACTTGCCAATCCCTCAATTTGGGACACTGTTGGATAAAACACGCTGCGAAAAAATTGAAACTCCAGTTTTACAGTAAACAGAAGTTGTTTTTCAGATTTAGGATCTTTTTGTAATTGCAGAATTTGCTTGTCACTCAGGCTGCCAACACTTTGATCCGCTTTATAAACTAGGATTTCAACCGCTCGAATCCCTTTGCGCAATTCTGACCAATTAAAAGTAACGGGCACCTTAGCGTCAATCATTCCCTGTAAAAGACTATTGGCTTTCTTTTGGGTCTCACCTACCACTGAGTTTCCAACTGTTGCTGAAATTCCGCCGATCGCAGCTGCTGAACCACCAGTTGCAACAATTGCAGCAGCCCCCAATAGCAATTTGGCAGAACCAATGAAATCCTGATTAGAGTCACTTGAACTTCTGACATTGAGCACTAAGGAGAGCGCTCCTGGATTGAATATGGAATAAGTTCCCAGCACCGTCATGGGCACTATTAATAATGGAGTGGTACTCAATGAGGCGCACTCAGAACCGCCCTCTCTTCCATCAAAGGTAGCAATCGGAATTTCTAGCTTATCGAGCTTACCCTTGAAGCCCTGAGTCACAACCGATAATACGAGTTGCGTTTTATCAGATCCCCAAAAACTACGACTAGCCATTTGCGTACAACTACTCACAGGAATTACTTCAGAACTAATCGTGAGGTATCCATCATTACCTCGCCCTTCATTTAACCAATCCGGAGGATCACCTTTAACAAAAGAGGGGTTCATGTCTGGAAAGAAAAAGGGGGTTGCCAAGGACGACTGTGGCAAAGCACCAATACAAATGGCTACAGATGCCAAAAGTGGAGATTTGATTGCCCCTAGGAGATTCATGAGCATATTTTAAGGTGAATACAGCAAATTCAGCATCGCATACGCCTACATCAAAAAGAAACCCCAGGAAGCTCATGCTTGCTGGGGTTGATTGCTACGCAGTCAAATAACTGCTTACGCACCAATTAAAACGGGATATCGTCATCCATTGCACCAAGGGATGCAGCATTTGAAGATGCTGGTGCAGACTGCTCAGCCGGCTTTGAGCGGCTATAACTTTCACCACCATCACCACCGCCGCCTACTGGCTTACCACCAAGCATTTGCATTGTTTCTGCAACGATCTCAGTGGAATATTTTTCCTGGCCACTGGCATCAGTCCATTTACGCGTACGTAAACGACCTTCTACATAAACTTGTGAACCTTTTTTGAGGTATTGACCAGCGATCTCTGCAAGCTTGCCAAAGAATGCAACGCGGTGCCATTCTGTGGTTTCTTTCATTTCGCCAGACTGCTTATCTTTGTAACGATCTGATGTCGCTACTGAAATATTGGTTACTGCGTCGCCGCTTGGCATATAACGTGTTTCTGGGTCGCGCCCTACGTTACCTACGATGATGACCTTATTTACCGAAGCCATGTTGTCTCCCGAAGAAAAATACTACTGTTATTACT
>NZ_NCFJ01000271.1:0-3474 GCF_002281105.1 Polynucleobacter sp. 35-46-11 | reverse complement strand
AGAGTAATTGACCTAAGCGTCGATTAGGGAATTGCAACATAGCGCTCCTCCTCTTTTCAGACAAGGCGTTCCGGCTTTAGTCAAACTGATTGTCTGCTTGTCGATCAGCATCGCATTGATGTTGATCGATTTTCGCTATAAGGCACTCGATCCAATTCGCAACAATGTCAACTGGCTGTTGCGCCCACTAGAGTATGTGATGATGATGCCGCGCAATGTTTATGAAGCGACATCAGAATATTTCACTAGTCGCGGAACACTCGATAAAGAAAACCAAGAGATGAAAGTCCGCCAAGCTGAACTTTCTCTGCTTGCGAATCAATCTGAATTTCTTTTAATAGAAAATCAAAATTTGCGTCAGCTCATCGACTTACAAAATCAAGTTCCCTATAAAACATTGTCGGTGGAAATTTTATTCAATCCACCCAATCCAATTTCTCAACGGATTGTGATTAATCGGGGAAGTGCCGACGGAATAAAGCAAGGCAGTCCAATAGCCAACGACTCCGGTATCTTGGGTCAAGTAGTGCGTCTCTACAATAACTCTGCCGAGGTTTCTTTATTAGAGGATCGTGACTTTGCAGTGCCTGTACAGGTGGCTCGCAATGGCTTGAGAGCAGCGGTATTTGGAGCTGGGCGCGGCAACCCCTTAGAGCTTCGCTATTTACCCGTGGCCAGTGATTTAGAAGTAGGTGACGTACTCATTACCTCAGGTATCGACGGCGTTTATCCGCCAGGTTTTGCCGTTGCAGTCATTAGTCGCATTGAGCGTAATGCTGATAAAAACTCATCGAATGTCTTTTGTGTGCCAATTGCCCCCGTCAATCGCTATCGCCAGGCTTTAGCCCTTCTTTATGACCCCCAGTGGGATGCCAATGCTTCTACTGGCAGCAATAAATTAGGCGCACCGATAGTTAACGCTCCAGGTCGCCGTCAAACTCGTGCGCGAGGCATGCAATGATTGATTTTCAAAGCGGCTATATTCTGCGACCGGTTAATCCAGTCTTTATTTATTTCAGCTTACTTTGTGCGCTGTTGCTTTCACTGCTGCCAATTGGTAATTACAGCTGGGTTCCCGACTGGCTCATTATTTGTATCGTCTTTTGGAATATCCATCAACATCGCTATATTGGGGTGGGCACCGCATTCTTTCTTGGGCTCTTGATGGATGTGCATAACTCTGATCTGCTGGGCTTGCATGCTTTTAGCTACTCATTGGTCGCCTACCTTGCGATCTCTTGGCATAGACGAATCATTGTTTTGAATGTTCTCACCCAGGCGATGCACTTACTGCCGATTTTCTTACTAGTTTCATTATTCCCCGTAATCACCCACTGGCTATTGAGTGGTGAAGTCTATTGGTGGGCATTAACTGGTGCTGTCCAAGCAATGATTGAGACATTGCTATGGCCTGTAGCAACGCAAATTTTGCTTTCGCCCCAACGTCGACCTATTGATGTTGACCACAATCGTCCGCTTTAAAGCGCTGCATGGTTTCATTTAAAAAACCAAACCTCGATTCATTTCAAGAGCGCATTCATATTGCGACCTTGTTTGTTACCTTTTGCTTCCTCCTACTCATCACTCGATTGGTATGGCTACAACTGGTAAGCCATGGCAAATATGCTCTGCTAGCAGAAAGTAATCGTATTGCCCTTGTTCCTGCCCCCGCAAATCGCGGTCTATTGATCGATCGAAATGGGATTGTTATTGGCCGAAACTACTCAGCATTGACTTTGGATGTGAATGCTGAAGAGCTAAAAGGTAATGTTGATGAGCTCATTGATGAGCTCTCCCAAATCGTATTGATTTCCCCTAGGGATCGTCGGAATTTCAAGCGCTCACTTGAAGATTCTAGAAAAATGGGCACCTTTCCCCTGAGATCGATGCTTACTGAATCCGAAACAGCGCGATTTATGGCTAATCGCTATCGCTTTCCGGGTGTTGAAATACGTGCACGAAGCTTTCGCGAGTACCCTTACAACGAACTAGCCTCGCATCTGATTGGCTATATTGGGCGTGCTTCCAAACGCGATATCGAGCGCATGCAAGTTGAAATCGATAATTCCAAAGCCGGTGATCCTGACGCGCTCCAAACTTCATTTCTACCAGGGATTCAATATGTCGGGAAGATTGGCATAGAGCAAAGTTACGAAACAGTATTACGTGGCACACCAGGGTACGATGAGGTTGAAATTACTGCAGGGGGCAAACCAGTACGTACCCTCGCAAGTTCACCATCGGTTCCAGGAAAAAACGTAGTGCTATCGGTTGATATCAAGCTGCAATATTTGGTTGAACAGCTCTATGGAAATTTCCGCGGTGCATTTGTGGCAATTGAGCCAGAGACTGGCGATATATTGGCCTTTGTATCAAAGCCCAACTTTAATCCTAATGATTTTGTAGAGGGCATTGATTCAGTGACCTGGAAGGAGTTGAATGACTCCCCACAAAAGCCACTCTACAACCGCCCACTTAAAGGGATCTACCCGCCAGGATCAACATACAAACCCTTTATGGCTCTTGCCGCTTTGGAAACCAAAAAACGCACCCCGACTCAAACGATCTCAGACCCAGGCTATTTTGAATTTGGTAATCATACTTTTCGAGATGACAAAAAAGGAGGTCACGGTTTGGTAGACATGCAAAAGTCTATTGTTGAATCTTGCGACACTTACTACTACCTTTTGGCGCGTGATATGGGCGTCAACTTGATGCATGACTTTCTGAAGCCATTTGGCTTTGGTCAAATTACTGGCATCGACCTACAGGGTGAATCAAAAGGCGTATTGCCATCAACCGAATGGAAGAAAAATACTTTTAAAAAACCAGAGCAGCAAAAGTGGTACGAAGGAGAAACAATTTCTTTAGGTATTGGCCAGGGTTACAACGCATTTACGATTTTGCAGCTGGCGCATGCGATGGCCAATCTCGCAAATAACGGTATTGTGATGAAGCCGCACTTGGTTAAGGCAATTGAAGATCCCTTCACTAGACATCGCACTCTCACGACCCCAAAAGAAAGTTATCGCATTGATCTTGTGCCTGAGAATATTGAGACCATCAAGAAAGCGATGGTTGAGGTAAATAATTCGGGAACTTCTGCCTCCGTTTTTAAAGGTACAACTTATCAAGCAGGAGGCAAGACTGGAACGGCACAAGTATTTAGCTTGAACTCGAAAGAATATCACCATGGTTCCACGGCAGAATTCTTACGAGACCATGCTTTGTATGTTGCTTTTGCTCCCGCTGAAAAACCAACAATCGCCATTGCCATGGTTGTTGAGAATGCTGGTTTTGGGGCTCAGCATGCCGCTCCAATTGCACGTAAAGCGCTTGATTTTTATCTTGAAGGTAAATGGCCAAAGGAGATTCCTGAATGGAAAAGAGCGCCATAGAAAAAATAAAAAATATTTTTCTGAGTATTTTTAGCGGACTTGACCGCCAGCTAGGCCTTATTCTACTTGGCTTAGC
>NZ_NCFJ01000270.1:0-3476 GCF_002281105.1 Polynucleobacter sp. 35-46-11 | reverse complement strand
TAAGCCGGCACAAGAAGCTAAACTTTTAGAGATCGTTGCCGATTCAAAAGTAGATATGGTTATTTTGGCGCGTTATATGCAAATTCTGTCAGATGACTTGTCCACTAAATTATCTGGCCGCTGTATTAACGTTCACCATTCATTCTTACCTAGCTTTAAGGGTGCTAAGCCTTACCATCAAGCTCATGCCCGAGGCATTAAGTTGATTGGCGCTACAGCACACTTTGTTACCAGCGATTTGGATGAGGGTCCGATTATTGAGCAAGACGTCACTCGCGTTACTCATGGTGATACGCCTGAGGACTTAGTTCGTAAAGGTCGTGATTTGGAACGTACCGTACTTTCACGTGCTCTTCGCTATTACTTGCATGACCGCGTCTTAATTAACGGCGCAACTTCGGTCGTCTTCTCGGATTGAGTTGAGTCTCTGAGGCCTTACCCATGATCTCCGGCCTTGTTCAAATACTTTTATTCCAAAGCTTGGGTGAGCTTATATCCAAATTCGCCCTTCCCACCCTTCCCGGACCTGTAATTGGCCTAGTTCTTCTGATTATTTGGCTAGTACTACGCAAAGGAATTAACGACGACCTTGCTATGGTGGCAGATGGCTTCAGCCAATACCTAGGTCTCTTATTCGTGCCGGCTGCAGTAGGTGTGGTGCTATTTTTACCCCAACTTAAAGCCAATGCACTGGCCATCGTGAGTGCCTTAGTGGGTAGCGTTATCTTAACTATCGCCACAACGGCAATTGTGGTCCGCTTTTTAAGTACAAAACCTCAAAGCACTGAATCATGAGTGAAAAACACTCCATCGTAGAGATTTGGGTTTACCTCTCCGCTAGCCCCTTATTTGCACTCTTCATCACATTGGCGGCCTATCAAATTGGTTTATTAATCTACAAAGCCACCAAACAGAATCCCCTAGCGAACCCAGTAGCTATTGCCATCATCTTGGTGGCCAGCATGATTCAATTGATTGAGATGCCCTATTCCACCTACTTTGAAGGCGCGCAATTTATTCACTTCTTATTGGGCTCAGCCACCGTGTCACTAGCAATACCAATATATAGAGGGCTTAGCAGTCTTAAAGGAAGATCCTTGCCTTTACTGGCGTCTTTAGTTGCAGGAGGCTTGGTATCCATCATCAGCGCCGTTAATATCGCCAAACTATTCGGTGCAGATTCCAGTATCACTGGTGCCATGTACCCCAAGTCGGTAACTGCACCAATTGCCATGGGTATCGCTGAGCGTATTAGCGTATCCCCAACCCTCACCGCTATATTTGCCGTCACCACCGGAATTCTGGGGGCTATTTTGGCACCTTTTATTCTCAATGCTTTGGGTATGAAAGCATGGTGGCAACGTGGGTTTGCGATTGGCATTGGTGCTCACGGCATTGGCACCTCGAGAGCATTTAGCATTCATCCTGAGGCGGGCACTTATGCCAGCCTCGCTATGGGCATGAACGGCGTAATTAGTGCGGTAGCTATTCCGATTTTGTATCACATCTTTAATTAAGAAAATTTCAAATTATGTTGATTTCTCCTCCTTATAGTGGGGCACGCGCCCCAGTGCTAGCTAAGAATGCTGTGGCTAGCTCACAGCCTTTAGCAACCCAAGCTGGTATTGAAGCTCTGCAGCATGGTGGCAATGCGGTTGATGCGGCTTTAGCAACTGCAATCACGCTCACCGTAGTTGAGCCCACCATGAATGGTCTCGGTGGAGATGGTTTCGCCTTAATTTGGGATGGCAAAAAACTCCATGGCATGAATGCCTCTGGTCGCGCACCAGGAGCATGGACGCCAGACTATTTTTCAGGCAAATCTGCAATGGATTTGATTGGCTGGAATACAGTAACCGTACCAGGCATGGTGTCAGGATGGATTGAGTTATCTCGCAAATTTGGTAAGCTGCCTTTTGCGCAACTCTTTAAGCGCGCAATTGATTATGCAGAGAATGGTTTTCCAGTTTCACCGGTGATTGCTCGCCAATGGCGCGAAGCAGTTCCTATCCTAAAGAATCAACCGGGCTTTAGTGAATCTTTTTTGATCGATGGCAAAGCCCCGGTTGCTGGCCAAATATGGCGCTACCCGGCTCAAGCAAAAACACTTCGCGAGATCGCCGAGACAGAAGGGGAATCTTTTTATACCGGTAGGTTAGCGCAAAGCATGGTTGACTTCGCACAAAGCACTGGCGGTTGCTTCACTATGACTGACTTTGCAAATAATCAAACTGAATGGGTAGAACCTTTGGCCTTTGATTATGGTGAATACACCCTCCATGAAATTCCACCCAATGGCTCGGGCATCGCCGCACAAATGGCTCTGGGTATTTTGCAGGCTGCTAATGTCAAACAATACCCCGCCAATTCTGCGCAACGCATTCATCTTCAGGTGGAAGCAATGCGCATTGCTTTTGCCGATGCCTATGCCTATGTATCTGATGCGAGCTCGATGAAGGTGCCAACAAGCGCCCTGTTAGATAGGGATTATTTAGCTAGCCGTGCTGCACTCATTAATCACAATCAAGCTGGTAGCTATGGTGCAGGCGATCCTCATGCTGGCGGCACTGTTTACCTCTGTGCTGCAGATGAATCTGGCATGATGATTTCTTATATTCAGTCGAACTTTAAGGGCTTCGGTTCCGGAGTGGTTGCTCCCGGCGGTATTGCATTCCATAACCGCGGCATGAGCTTTAGCCTGACTGAGGGCCACCCTAATCAAGTAGCGCCAGGTAAGCGCCCTTTTCACTCCATCATTCCTGCATTCTTAACAAAGGGTAATCAACCTACTATGGCGTTTGGTGTGATGGGTGGCAATATGCAGCCACAAGGACATATTCAGTTTGTCATGAGATTTGTTGATGAGTATCTCAATCCCCAAGCTTGCTCTGATGCGCCCCGCTGGAGAATTGATGATCTTGGCAAACTGACGGTAGAAGCTTCTATGCCCATGGCTGTAGTTGAAGGCTTGAAAGCGCTGGGGCATGAAGTGACCGTGATGCCGGCAAATAGCTTGGATTTTGGTAGCGCCCAAGCAATTGCACTGCTCGGTGAAGAAACTAAGGATGCCTATATTGCTGGTAGCGATCATCGCCGTGATGGATTGGCGGCGGGATTCTAGATTTCCAACTACGGCGTAAAAGTTGCCTGCAATATATCGAGACTAGCTCCCAATGTTTTATTGCTGACTGCGCCTAATCTTTTGACTAGGCGGGCCTTATCTATTGTGCGAATCTGATCCAAGAGGACTAAACCTTTTTTGCCATCGTGTGTAATCGGCACGCGATAGGATGCTAATCTTCCTTTTGTGGTCATTGGCGCAATAATCACGGTTCGCAAAAAGTCATGCATCTCTTGCGGAGATACAACAACGCATGGTCGAGTCTTTTTAATCTCACTTCCCATAGTTGGATCTAGATTAATTAACCAAATATCTCCGCGTGAAACGATACTTTTTACCAAACCCAATCCTCATC
>NZ_NCFJ01000269.1:0-3480 GCF_002281105.1 Polynucleobacter sp. 35-46-11 | reverse complement strand
AGCGCCTCACCCGCCAAAATCTAGCAATCCATCAATACAACCGTGTTTTCTTTCACTTTTATGCCACTTTTGTATTTTTAGCTACGTTCCACTTGATCGAGATCCTCATCTGGGCCGTCTTCATTATTGGCTTAGGCATTATGAGCACCCCGGTTGCCGCCATTCTTTTTGCTGGCAGCTGCTATACAACCGTGGGTTTTGAGTCCGACACCCTGCTAACCGGCTGGAAATCATTCGCCTTTTTCATCTCATTCAGCGGCCTCTTTTCGCTGGCATGGACTACGTCAATCATGATCGGCATGACTACCGCCTATAAAAACGCTTGGGATCAAAAGTACCGCCATACCAGCGTCTACTAAGCAATTCGAATAAATTGCTGCAATACGGGATGATTGGGTGTATCATTAGGGTTAACCCTTAAGGAGCTCACCATGGCACATTCAAACTCAGTACAGTTTCAACAGGCACCAGCCTTTAGCTTTAAGCCTTTATTTGCAATTAAAGACTTCTTTACCTTGTTGGCAGCCGCATTTAGCGAAGCTAAAGCAATGGAACAGAAATCACGTAAAACTAGCGGAAATTGGTAATTTATTACTGATTTAGCCTTGTTTTAGGCCTTTTTTGGTCAGTTTTAAGTAAAAAGCCTCTGATTTTTTCAGGGGCTTTTTCTTTTGGATTGCATCCCTAGCGCTGGATGTAATAGCCGTAGACGCAACGCGAACCACCTCGTGATGGGTTATGCGTATCTTGGATAACCCCATCAATTACTGCACTTAAGTGCTTAGAAACCTTCACTATTAATCTCCCCGAGGGCAACTCATTGGCAAGCAAATGAACCTGGCAACCCGCCCCAACCTTCATAGTCGGAACCCACTCAAATCCATGACTCAGAATATAGTCATGAAAAACATTACGGTGATTGCCATTACGGGGTGAAGCACCCTTCGCATTAAGCCTTCTAGCTAACTTATCATTTCGCAGATCTGCATAGGCTGCATTAGCGGCACGAAGATCCTCATAGACCTGCATATATGGCAACTCAGCAGCAATGGCAATGGCACGAACCACACAGTCACCAGCCCCACCCTTAAAACCAGCAAGCCCTCTACCTCCATCATTTAACTGAAAGCCAAGTGCTTGTCCACGGGTGTCAGAAAGCATAGCAAATGGATTTAAGAAGCTAAACATGTGGTCGCTAGTAACTTAAGAGAGTTTTCGGAAAAGAAAAATGGACTTGCCTTGCGACAAATCCATTTCATCTTGAGGTCAAAGAGCAGAAGAATTAGGCGTGAGCCTTCTTCACTTCCAAGCGCCATGCATGAAGCAAAGGCTCTGTATAACCATTCGGCTGCGCTAGACCTTTAAAAATCAGATCGCTTGCTGCTTTATAGGCATAAGAGTCTTTGAAATTCGGCATCATTGGCTTGTACAAAGCATCACCTGCATTTTGACCGTCAACTACTTTAGCCATGCGTTGCAAAGTCTCGTTCACCTGAGCTTCAGTCACGATACCGTGCAATAACCAGTTAGCAATATGCTGACTAGAAATACGCAAGGTTGCGCGGTCTTCCATCAAGCCAACGTTATGAATATCAGGCACCTTAGAGCAACCAACACCCTGATCAATCCAGCGAACTACATAACCCAAGATACCTTGGCAGTTGTTATCTAACTCTTGCTGAATCTCTTCTTTAGACCAGTTGGCTTTTTCCACTACCGGAATAGTCAACAAATCATTAATCAAGGCTTCAGCTTCAGCAGCAGTATCTAACTGCTCCATCTCTTTTTGTAACTGGGCTACGTTGACCTGATGGTAGTGCAAAGCATGCAATGTTGCGGCCGTTGGTGAAGGAACCCAAGCTGTATTTGCACCCGCCTTTGGATGAACAATTTTTTGCTCAACCATGGCTTTCATCAAATCTGGCATTGCCCACATTCCTTTACCGATTTGAGCGCGACCACGTAAGCCACAATCCAAACCAGCCAGAACATTACGACGCTCATAAGCAGATAACCACTTACTAGTCTTCATATCGCCTTTGCGCATCATTGGACCCGCATGCATTGCTGTATGCATTTCATCGCCAGTGCGATCGAGGAAGCCGGTATTAATAAAGGCAACGCGAGCACCAGCAGCAGCAATCGCCGCCTTGATGTTGGCGCTCATGCGACGCTCTTCATCCATGATGCCTAACTTCACAGTATCCGCAGGCAAACCAAGCAACTTTTCAACGCGACCAAAGAGTTCAGCTGCAAAAGCCACTTCTTCAGGGCTATGCATTTTTGGCTTAACAATGTAGACGGAGCCTTTACGAGTATTACCAATAGCCTGTGTTGCTGGGCGATTAATGTCATACAAGGCAATCAACACAGTAACCACTGCGTCTAAGATACCTTCGTAAATCTCTTTGCCTTCGCCAGTGATGATCGCTGGGTTAGTCATCAAGTGTCCGACGTTGCGAAGGAACAGCAAAGAACGGCCATGCAATGTCACCATACCATCCTTAGCATCAACAGCGCCAATGCCAGCTGTGTATTTGCGATCTGGATTTAATGTACGGGTGAATGTCTTGCCACCCTTGCTAACTTCCTCCACCAAAGTCCCTTTGAGAATGCCTAACCAGTTGTCATAAGCAACAACCTTGTCATCACCATCAACCGCAGCGATCGAATCCTCCAAATCCAAAATAGTAGAAAGCGCAGCTTCGAGCACAACATCATTTACACCAGCAGCATCAGTAGCGCCAATGGTTTTGCTCTTATCGATTTCAATATCGATATGCACACCGTTATTACGCAAGAGTACTGAAGAAGGAGCAGAGGCGTTGCCTTGGTAACCAACAAATTGCTTCTCATCAGCAAGACCAGTTTTGCTGCCATCTTTAAGGCTGACAACCAACTTATTGCCATCCACTGAATAAGCGGTGGCGTCTGCGTGTGAACCTTTGGCCAGCGGTGCAGATTGATCTAAGAATTTGCGAGCAAAGGCAACAACCTTGGCACCACGAATCGGGTTGTATCCACCAGCTTTGGTAGCGCCATCTTCTTCAGAGATAACGTCAGTACCATAGAGAGCGTCATACAAAGAGCCCCAACGTGCGTTGGCCGCATTTAATGCATAACGCGCATTCAGGACCGGGACTACCAACTGGGGGCCGGCTTGGAGAGCCAACTCATCGTCCACATTCTTGGTGGTGCCAACAACTTTTCCAGGCACTTCATCTAAATAGCCAATTTCTTTGAGATGCTTGCGATAGGTAGGCATATCTTTGATTGGGCCAGGATTGGCTTGATGCCATTTATCTAAATCCACCTGCAAACGATCACGCTTAGCAAGTAATGCTTCATTTTTTGGGCTCAAGTCTTTGACGATTTCATCAAAACCCTTCCAAAAGTCTGCGCTTTTAATGCTTGTTCCAGGCAAAACTTTATCTTCAATAAAGCGATAAAGCGGTGTAGCCACTTGTAGGCTATTACATT
>NZ_NCFJ01000268.1:0-3483 GCF_002281105.1 Polynucleobacter sp. 35-46-11 | reverse complement strand
GAAGCCTATCCTCTCGGCTGAAGAATTAGAAAAGCGTGCAGCTGAAGCTACTAGACAGGCTGAGTTATTAGCGCGTCAAGAAGCAGAAATGAAAGCGGCAGAAGATGCTCGTCAAAAAGAGGCTGACGCTGCAGCTGCTGCTAGCGCGGCCGAGCCGGTTGCTGAAAAAGCAGTCAAGTCAGATGACGGTGGTTCTGCTGCAGCCGTAAAAGCTGCCGATAAAAAAGCGCAAGCCGATAAAGCGGCTAAAGATATCGCTGATGCTAGTAAAGCTCAGTTAGCTGACATCACTAAACGTCGCGCCGCAGCAGAAGCTGAAGCTTTAGCGATTCGCGACAT
This sequence comes from Polynucleobacter sp. 35-46-11, assembly GCF_002281105.1. Taxonomy (NCBI): domain Bacteria; kingdom Pseudomonadati; phylum Pseudomonadota; class Betaproteobacteria; order Burkholderiales; family Burkholderiaceae; genus Polynucleobacter; species Polynucleobacter sp. 35-46-11. The sequence goes on along the minus strand of NZ_NCFJ01000268.1, from coordinate 3,144 downwards.
GATGAGCACCCCTGCTCGAGTCCTTAAGGCGCCAAGCGAAATTGCTGCTGAAGAGGCTAAAAAGGGCACGCTCCATAAGCCAGCTAAAGTTGAAGGTGCTGAGGATAAGAAAAAGGCTGTTGCTAAGGTTGGCGGCAAGACGATTAAGTCTGCTGAGACTTCATCCACCTGGCAAGAAGAGGGCGCCAAGAAACCTGGCGGCCTGAAGACTCGTGGTGATAGCTCTGGTGGTGTAGGTGGTTGGCGTTCAGGTGGTGGTAGAAGAAAGCAACGTCAAATTGCAGAAGCTAACGTCGATACTAATTTCCAGGTTCCAACAGAACCAGTTGTGCGTGATGTTCATGTTCCAGAAACCATTACTGTTGCTGAGTTAGCTCATGCAATGGCCGTGAAGAGTGCTGAAGTAATTAAGCTCTTGATGGGCATGGGTCAGATGGTAACGATCAACCAGATCTTGGATCAAGATACTGCCATGATCATCGTAGAAGAAATGGGTCACACTGCTCATGCTGCTAAGTTAGATGATCCAGATTTAGATCTCGGTATTACTGGTCACGATGCAGAGTTATTACCACGTCCACCAGTTGTTACGGTGATGGGTCACGTTGACCACGGTAAAACATCTTTGCTCGATAAGATTCGTGCAGCTAAGGTTGCTACTGGTGAAGCCGGTGGTATTACTCAGCATATTGGTGCTTATCACGTTGAAACGCCACGCGGCATGATTACTTTCCTTGATACCCCGGGTCACGAAGCCTTTACGGCGATGCGTGCTCGTGGTGCAAAGGCTACGGATATCGTGATCCTAGTTGTTGCAGCCGATGACGGCGTGATGCCACAAACGAAAGAAGCGATTCACCATGCAGTAGCGGGTGGGGTTCCGATTGTTGTGGCGATTAACAAGATTGATAAACCAGAGGCAAACCTAGAGCGCGTTAAGACTGAGTTAGTTGCTGAGCAAGTGGTTCCAGAAGAATACGGTGGTGATGTGCCATTTATTGGCGTCTCCGCAAAAACAGGTGATGGCATTGATGCCTTGCTTGAGAACGTTCTTCTGCAAGCAGAAATTTTGGAACTTAAGGCGGCAAAAGATGCTCCTGCCCAAGGTCTCGTGATTGAAGCGCGTTTGGACAAAGGTCGCGGCCCAGTTGCCACTATTTTGGTTCAGTCAGGCACGCTCAAGCGTGGTGATATGTTGTTAGCTGGTTCAACCTACGGACGTGTACGTGCGATGTTGGATGAAAACGGCAAGCCATGTAATGAAGCTGGCCCATCTATCCCTGTTGAGATCCAAGGTTTATCCGAAGTTCCTGCAGCCGGTGAAGCGGTTCAAGTGGTTCCTGACGAGCGTAAAGCACGTGAGATCGCACTCTTCCGTCAAGGTAAGTTCCGTGATGTGAAGTTGGCTAAACAGCAGGCATTCAAACTCGAAACCATGATGGAAAACATGGAAGAGGGTGCGATTGAGGCGAAGTTATTGCCACTGATTATTAAAGCCGACGTACAGGGTTCTCAAGAAGCGTTGTCACAGTCATTGCAAAAGCTATCTACTGCAGAGGTGAAGGTACAAATCGTTCATGCAGCAGTGGGTGGCATTACTGAGACCGACGTGAACTTAGCAGTCGCTTCCAAAGCAGTCATCATCGGCTTTAACTCACGTGCAGATGGTGCAGCACGTAAGTTAGCCGAAAACAATGGTGTCGATATTCGTTATCACAACATTATTTATGACGCAGTTGATGAAGTGAAAGCAGCATTAAGCGGCATGTTGACACCAGATAAGAAAGAAGAAATCACCGGTATGGTGGAGATTCGTCAAGTCTTCTTGGTATCTAAAGTTGGTGCAATTGCTGGTTGCTTGGTTCTCGATGGCGTTGTTAAGCGCACCTCTAGTGTCCGCCTCTTGCGTGAAAACGTAGTGATTTGGACTGGTGAACTGGATTCTCTTAAGCGCTTTAAAGATGATGCAAAAGAAGTTCGTGCCGGTGTTGAGTGTGGTCTGTCATTAAAAGGCTATAACGACATCAAAGAAGGCGATCAACTCGAAGCATTTGAAGTGACTGAAGTCGCTAGAACACTTTAAGAGCAATCGAGTTAATGCATAAAACTAGTCCTCATCGTAACCAGCGTCTCGCCGATCAAATTCAGCGGGACCTGGCCGAGCTAATCCCCCGTGAATTGCGTAGTCCGAGCCTGGGTTTGATTACTTTGCAAAGTATTGAGCTCACTCCAGATTTAGCTCATGCAAAAGTCTTCTTTACTGTTTTGGGCGCAGAGCCTGAAGTGGCATTGAAGGCATTGCAGGATAAGGCAGGCTATTTACATTCATTGTTGTTTAAGCGTTTGCACATTCATACTGTGCCTACCTTACATTTCCACTACGATAGTTCTGTTGAGCATGGCATTGAAATGTCGCGCTTAATTGATCAGGCGGTGGATAGTGATCGCAAAGACGAGAACGCGTAAATAGCTATGTCTGTACGTATCGATGGGGTAGTCTTGCTTGATAAACCTGCTGGCATGAGCTCACAAGGCGCAGTCACTGCCGTCAAGCGTGCATTCAATGCAGAAAAAGCTGGGCATACCGGCACACTAGATCCAATGGCAACTGGTTTGCTCCCAATTTGTTTGGGTGAGGCAACAAAGTACTCACAGGATTTATTAGAGGCTGATAAAACCTATATCGCTCAAGTGAAATTTGGTCAGCGCACTGATACCGGCGATGCTGAAGGTTTGGTGATTGAAGAGCTTCCTGTGCCTGTATTTGCTGATGAGGCTGCTATTCGAGTTGCATTAAATTCTTTGTTGCCAGCTTTCGCGGGCCCGATTAGTCAAGTTCCCCCAATGTATTCCGCGCTCAAGCGCGATGGCAAGCCTTTATATGAATACGCTCGCGCAGGTGTTGAGTTAGAACGCTCTGCCCGAGATATTACGATTCATGCCATTCGATGGACCAATATCAATTGGCCGGAAGCCACTTTAGAGGTGAGCTGCAGTAAAGGCACTTATATCCGTGTGTTAGCTGAAGATATTGGTAAAGCTTTAGGTTGTGGTGCGCATTTGGTTGGCTTGCGCCGAACAGAAGTAGGTCACCTCAACCTTGAGCAATCTTTCACAATCGAATCTATTCAGAAGGGCTTGCAA
>NZ_NCFJ01000267.1:0-3499 GCF_002281105.1 Polynucleobacter sp. 35-46-11 | reverse complement strand
CTTCTGCAAAAGCAGCAATATTGATTAATTTTTGATCGTCTAATACATCACCGATGAGCTGCACCCCAAGAGGCAAGCCATTTTGAGATTTAGTAAAAGGTATGGCAATAGCGGGGGTGCCTATCAAACTCCACAAAGAGCAGAAAATAGGATTTCCCGTAAATTCCAAGCCTTTAGGTGCCTCTCCGGTAGCAGCTGGCGCCAAAATTGCATCAAAATGAGTAAAGACTTCCCTGATAGATTTCCTGAGGCGTTGCTGTAGATTTTTTGCCTTAATGTAATCAGGGGCGCTATAAGCATTTCCCTTCTGAACTAATTCCTTAATGTCAGCGCTAATTAGTTCTGGGTGTTGTGCAAGATGTTGCTCGTGCACTACAGCGGCTTCACACGACATGAGTACCGCTAATGCTTCAATGCCATCCCAGTAATAGGCAGGGAGTTCAAGTACTTCTGTGGTGGCACCAGACTTCTCGAGCGATATACAGGCTGCCATCATTGCGGCGCTTTGCTCATCACTTAATAAATCATCAAATGGGGTCTTCAGTACTGCGATATGTGGTGTACGTTGGTGAAGTATCTCGCCGATCGGCTTAATTACTAATTCATCAATCACAAGATCATCCTCCTCTGTGACGCTGGTATTTTTGAGAAGATTAAATGCAAGGGCTGCATCAGCGACAGATCTTGTAAAAAAGCCAACATGGTCTAAGGAGCTTGAGACTGGATGCACCCCAAGGCGCGGTACAGTGCCAAAGCTGGCCTTATAGCCGACCACGCCACAATAAGTGGCCGGTCTAATGATAGAGCCGGCAGTTTGGGACCCCAGCCCCAATGGTGCAATACCGCTGGCTACTGCTGCAGCAGAGCCGCTAGAGGACCCACCAGGGGTATGGGCAAGATTCCAGGGGTTACTCGTTTTTCCTGGTGTGCGCCAAGCAAACTCGGTTGTGACAGTTTTTCCTAAGATGACGCCACCGAGTTTACGCACTTGAGCAACGATCTGGGCATCTTTGGCGGGAATGTGGTTTTTATAAATAGGTGATCCATAGCTGGTAACAAAGTCTTTGGTATCGATCAGGTCTTTTACAACCACTGGAATTCCCATGAGAGGGCCTGGATGAACCTCTTGGATCAGTTTTTCTAAGGGCGCTCTCACTGTAAAAGCATTAATAGTGGGCTCCAGCTCATCCGCACGCGCCACACACTCCTTAAGGTAGTCATTTGCGGATAGCTGCTTACTTGCGATCAAGTTGCAAGCTTCTATTAGTCCTAATGCTGGTTTCATGGGGATGTCTCGTTCAGTCAATTGTCATTGATTGCCACTGTATCACTAGCGACCCAACTCTGTTTCTTCGGCCTCATTTTTCAGAAAGAGCATCCAAGATTCAATATTTAAATAAACTTCACAACTTCACAACTTCTGTAGTATAGTATTGATAAAGGAGGTGAAATGAGAAGAGCGATACCAAAAACACATCAGGCTTTAGATTGGATAGGGAAGGGGATGACTGCAGCTCAAGCCGCTAGGAAGATGGAGATTTCAGAATCCAGCGTCTACGCCGCCTTAAGAAAAACAAAAGCAAAAGATTTGGGTTGTTGTCCAACGTGCGGTCACAAATTAAGGAAATAAGATGAAAAAAACTCTATTAGCTGTTGTTTCAATTTCTATAGCTGCATTTGCATATGCAAATACTTCATCTGACTCTTCTGAATTGCTTAGTCAGCAATGCAAAATTTCCGCTGAAGCAGTTTCCACATTGAAAGATTTGCGCTATGGAAATACCTCAATCCGTAAGGATGTATCTAGCCTCATTAATTCAAATCTGAAGGTTCAAGAGAATAAGGATGCAGCCAAAATCACCTTAAACCGAATGGTGGATGATCAAGCGAGTTCAGCATCTGCTTTGGAAGCAAAGTATTGCTCTTAATGTTTTCCGAATGGCTTACTTCAATTACCGCTAAGGGTATTGGATGATCCATTCATTTGAGTGTCCGGAGTGTGGCAACCCCAGAGGGATGCTAGGAGAATGTCGTCAATGTGGAAGCGAAGATCTTCCTATTCCGCATAGCGATACGATGGTAATGAATTTAAAGTTCGACAGTCCAAGCGCAGAAGAGGCCTTGGATCGATTAACTATTGGACTTCGCCGAGCTTCTGAGGTGGGTATTAAAGCAATGATCTTGATACATGGATATGGAGCCAGTGGCGAGGGTGGCAAGATCAAGTGGGCTGTTCATAATGCCCTGGATAATAACTATTTCTCGGATCGGGTGGACGAATACCATTTTGGTGAGCAAACTGCGTTTGGCAGCGAGGCCTACCACTCGCTTTTGAGAAGAAGGCCGGGATTAAAGGCTTATCTCAAGCACTTCAAAGAAGGTAATGCCGGAATGACAGTGTTATTACTGTAATCCCTACGTGGAGTTGCTTAGAATAGATCCATCATTTATTTATTTGCCATCAGCTAGGAGTAGTAATGACAGCTAAAAAATCAAGCACTACACATGAAGAAGCTCAAATCAGTTCAGAGCATTTGATTGGTGACTTCAAAGCACTCATGGCTGATGCTGAGGAGTTGATTATGGCAACCGCTAGCCATGAAGATGGTCCCTTGAGTGCAATTCGTTCAAAAGCCTTGGATACCCTTAATAATGCCAAAGAAAGTCTTTCTTCTGTCGAGGGTACGGTAACTGAAAAGGCTAAGGTCGTGGCGGAGCGTGCCGATGAGTTTGTCCATCGAAATCCATGGGAGGCAGTCGGTGTTGCCGCTGGTCTCGGTCTTTTAATTGGACTCTTTATGCGTCGTCGCTAGGTCCTCATGTCACAAGAAAATCTTTTATCCTCTCTTAAGCATCTCGTCTCCACTGGGGCATCTATTGCCCAAACCCGTTTAGAGTTAATTTCTACAGACGTACAGATTGCGCGGGCTAAGTTCCTGAGTCTGCTAGTGATGATCATCTTTGTCTTATTTTTCTTATTCTTTGGCTTGGTGATGCTAGCCTTTCTTATTGTGATTTATAGCTGGGAGGCGGATCGCATCCTTGCACTAAGTTTGCTTACTGCTGGATTTTTGGCTACAGGTTGCATTTTGGCCCTGGTAGTTTTACGCTCCCTTAAAACAATGCCTAAGTTGTTCGAAGCAACTATTGCGGAGTTGGCTAAGGATCGTCAGGAACTTACGAAGCGATGAGTCAAAAATTGTCGGAGCTGGAAGCTAGGCAAAGAGTGCTCCAAGACCGAGCTGCACAAGAGCGCGCGGATTTTGCCCAATATTTTGAGCCTATTGAAAAGCCACTATCTTGGGCTGATAAGGGTATAGATGCTTTTCATTTTCTGAAGAGTAGCCCAGTGCTTTGGACCAGTGCATTTGCCGTTCTGGCTCACTATCGACCTAAGCTAGCTAGCAAAGTGCTGGCTGTTGGTTGGGGCGCTATGAAATTGCTCAAGAGCGCTAAGAGTCTGATTTAAAGTTTTTAGGCAATCAATACGGTCTTATTT
>NZ_NCFJ01000266.1:0-3499 GCF_002281105.1 Polynucleobacter sp. 35-46-11 | reverse complement strand
AGCAGTGCGCCAGTTATTTCCACCATCGAATGAAACATCAACACGCCGGATCTTGCCGCGACCAGACCAAGCCATACCGCTGACGTTGTAGAAACCTTTATCCAGCAACTGCTGACCACCAGATGGTGTTGTGATGACCGATTTACATTCTTGAATCGATGCATATTGACGGTGCGATCCATCCGGCATCAATTCAATATAGTGAACTGCCTCATCCTTCGCATTCCATGGCATATCACCTACTTCAAGGCGACGCAACCATTTCACCCAACTTACTCCTTGAACACCAGGAACCACTAAACGTAATGGAAAACCATTTTCAGGGCGTAACATCTCACCGTTCATCGCCCAAGCCACGATAGTGTCGTTTAAACAGCTTTCCAAGTTAATCGTGCGAGTCATGCCAGAACCATCACCACCTTCAGCAAGCATGAACTTGCCTTTTTTGAGGTCAGCGCCACATTCTTCAAGCAATACTTTTAAAGGAACGCCAGTGAACTCACAGCAAGAAAGCATGCCGTGCGTGTACTGAACAGTAGGTACGGCAACATTACCCCACTCAAGACCAGTATTAGCACCACACTCAATAAAGTGAGTACGAGAAACTGAAGGCAAACGCATCAAATCATTCATTGTGAAAACGCGTGGGTTTTTCACTAAGCCATTAACCATCAGGCGATGAGTCTCAGGATTGAGGTTGTACCAACCTTGATGGTGACGCTCAAAATGCAATCCGTTAGGAGTGATTGTTCCAAACAAACCTTGAAGCGGAGTAAAGGCAACTGAGGCTGCTGATACTCGAGTTAAGCCTGGAGACTCTCGACGAATCAAGTTTGACTCGTAAATAGATGGCATACCATAAGGCATAGTTGCTACATTCTTACCAAGGGTAGTTTGCCATTCCTGCTTCTCCAGAATCGCAGGATCGCCCTCACCAGCAGCCATCGCTAGCGGAGCTGTTAGCCCTGCCGCCGCTCCACCTAGAGCAGACATGAAACCCTTGCGCAAGAAGCCGCGACGGTTTTCATCCAAGCCATTGGCGTTGATGTCAGCAATCAGTTCTTGAGAAATAAAATGCTCAGGAGCCTTAACCAGACGAGCACGATTAGCTGGCTTTTCGATAGCGCTGATATCTTGCGCACTGATCTCTATTTGTTTTTTGGTCATGTGTTCTCTACTTTGATGAATAGATTCTTAAAAAAAATTAATGCAAACTCTCGGCAATTTTTGCGCAGACTGTCTGACACATTTCTACGGTTGCGTTATCAGCGATAGAGTAAAAAACGGTTGTACCTTCTTTACGCCTAAGTAAAATTCCGGCTTTATTTAGGGCTGCAAGATGACGAGAGACATTGGCCTGACTGGAGCCGCACAACTCAACAACCTCAGAAACAGACTTCTCCCCACTGCAAACTGCATACATGATGCGCAGGCGTGATGGCTCCGAAAGAACGCTGAAATATTCAGCAACATTAGCAAATACCTTTTCCATCACTTGTGGAGAAAGGTCTTTGGTGGCTTTTTTAACTTTTACTTTGATATTCACAGGCTGAGATTATATATGCGTATACATGCATATTGGACACCGAAGCGGCAAACACTTATATAGTGGGATACCCTAGCCTCAAAGGCAATACAATCAAAAAAATGGATATTGATGCAATTCTGCTATCCCTAAAGCTTGCTTTTTGGACTATGGCTCTAATTCTTCCCTTTGGGATCTGGGTTGTCCATAGGCTGCTTAAGCTCAATAAAAGTCGGCCATGGATTGAGGCTGCCCTAGCACTTCCATTAGTCCTGCCGCCCACTGTTTTAGGTTATTACTTTCTGGTTTCTTTTGGTAATACCAGTATTTTTGGCTCCCCAATAGTATTTTCATTCACAGGCATTCTGATTGCCTCATTAATTGTCAATATCCCCTTCGCCATTCAGCCTATCCAGAGAGCATTTGAGGCTATTAATCCTGAAATCAGAGAAGCAGCTCAGGTGAGCGGTCTGAGTGATTGGCAAATCTTTCGGTTGATCGAGTTGCCGCTATCTTGGCGAGGTATTACCGGTGCCGCCGCCCTTACCTTTGCCCACACCCTTGGTGAATTCGGCGTTGTCCTCATGGTTGGCGGAGCAATACCCGGGGAGACCAAAACAGCCTCCATTGCTATTTATGACAAGGTTCAGAGCTTTGATACTGCTGGTGCTGGCGCTATCGCGCTTGTGCTCCTTGGTACATCTCTTGTTTGTATAGCGCTTTCATATGGGGTATTTGGGCAGAATCGCGGTCGCCGCGGGAGCTTGAGCTAATGCTAAAAATCAAGATTAGCCAAACCTACCCGAATCCACTGCAAATCAATCTTGAATGTGCGCCAGGTGAGTTGCATGCTTTAGTTGGCCCCTCCGGGAGCGGCAAAACTTCAGTTCTCAGAACCATTGCCGGCCTAAACAAGCCTGCTACCGGAGTTATTCAGTGTGAAGGAATGATCTGGTTTGAGGGCAATGAACTGAATCGTAATGCACTTCACCTAGAGCCCGCACAACGGTCATGTGGATTCTTATTTCAACAATATGCCCTATTTCCACATTTGAATGCCTTAGACAATGTATCGATTCCATTGCAAAACTCTGGCCTTGCCACAAGTAAACGCAAGACTATCAGTATGGATTTATTAGATCGAATGGGCATTTCTAATTTGGCCGAGCGAATGCCGCATCAACTTTCTGGCGGTCAACAACAACGGGTAGCACTCGCCAGAGCTCTAGCGCGCCAACCAAAAGTATTGCTGCTGGATGAGCCCTTCTCAGCTATCGATGCCCCAACCCGCCAGGGTTTGTATAAAACTCTGGCAGATCTTAGAAAAGATCTGAATATCCCAATTCTATTGGTCACTCATGATTTACGTGAGGCAGACTTACTTGCAGACCAGATTACCGTTATAGACAAAGGCATTAGCCTGCAAACTGCAGCGCCGCAGGTTTTATTTCAAAGACCAAGAAATTCTCGCGTTGCTGAATTAGTTGGCATTAGCAATATGTTTCATGGTGTGTTCGATGCGGGTAACTTAAGCTGGGATGGTTGCAATCAACTCTTTAGGGTTGCCGACAAAGGCAAAATTCCACCTAAAGTACGCGTGGCTTGGGTTATCCCCCAGAGCGGCCTCAGCGTTCACGTCACCCCAACGATGACTAGCGTACCGACAGTAGTAGAGAAGATGAGCAGCCTTGGTCAGATCGCCGTAATTCAGTTGCGAATTGAAGGTAGCGTAAATACCGTTGAATGGGAGGCATCTTCTGCAGAAGTGAGAAGGTTATGTATGGAGGTCGGTAGTCAAATGCATCTCGAGCTTGATGGAAATCAAATTCATATCATGCCATTGCGACCCATCAATGATCCACGACGCTTTGTTGATCACTAGATCCCCGCTTCACTAAAGACAAAAACGCTTGTTAGACGTTGGCCTAACAAGCGATCTAGTTAAAGCAGTATTACTTACCGGAACTGCTATCG
>NZ_NCFJ01000265.1:0-3501 GCF_002281105.1 Polynucleobacter sp. 35-46-11 | reverse complement strand
ATAGCGCCTCATCACTTGCTTGGACTTAGGCTCTTGTAGGTAGAGATAGAACTCTTTAGCACTTGGTGCAGAGTTTTTAATCAAAGCCATCTTTTGTTTCAGCGGCTTATGAAGGCTATCCGGTATCAGCACAGATGAGGATTGAGCTTGAATTTGTGGCGAGGAAGCTAGAGATAAGGCGGAGATCGCAAAATCAGCCGACCCCGTTAAAGCAAACATCGTTGCTTGAGAAATATTTTCTCCAAATACCAGCTTGGGCTGAGCCAAATCCCAGACCCCGATACTTATAAGGTATTCTTTCGCCGCTCTGCCATAAGGGGCGTGATCTGGATTGGCTATAGCAATCTTCTTAGCCGCTTGAATTGCTTTCATTAGGGCGTCTTTGTCAGTGCCGAGCTGCATTGAGCCACCTTTTTTCTGCAAGAGAACGATTCTGCCGATTGCATACAGAGTTCCATCATCAACTGTTAAACCATGTTTAGATAAGTCGTCTATATAAGCCTCATCAGCAGACATCAGCAAGCTAAATGGTGCGCCATTTTTGGTTTGTTGCCACAGCACACCTGATGAGCCGAATACCAGTTTTATGTCTTGCCCTTTATCAGTCTTATAGTTGGCAGCAATTTCTTCGACAGCAAACTTGAGATCTGAGGCAGCAGCTACTGTTGGCGCAGTTTGAGCAATAGAGGTCGAGATAAAGAGAGTCAAAAATCCCAACAGGAAGCTTTTAGCTATGCTCATTCAATTTCTCCAATGCTCGCTATTCTTGTAGTGTAACGATTTCTTGCTAATGCTTATTAACCCTTACTAACCGCCACCCTTGAGTTTACGTAAAGCATCTGCCATAGCGTTATTCATTGGGGGCGCAGATCTTCTATCTTCCTGCGGTCTTCTAGCTTCTGGCGTTCTTGGGGTTCCAGGTCGATTTGCCCTTTGCTCAGGCTTTGCGCCTACCGACACTTTAGGGGCTTCATCAGATAGTCGCATCGTCAAAGCAATCCGCTTACGCTTTTCATCAACCTCAAGCACTTTGACCTTCACAACCTGACCTGCTTTAACTACGGTATGTGGATCTTTAACAAAGGTATTGGCTAATGCAGAGATATGTACCAGACCATCTTGATGAACACCAATATCCACAAATGCTCCAAAGGCTGCAACGTTAGTTACGACCCCTTCCAGGATCATGTCCGCTTTGAGGTCGCTGATTTTTTCTACGCCATCTTTAAATATGGCGGTGGTGAACTCAGGCCTCGGATCACGACCCGGCTTTTCCAACTCCTTGATGATGTCTGTGACCGTAGGTACTCCAAACTTCTCATCGGCATACTTTTCTGGACTGAGTCCTTTCAAAATAGTTGCGTCACCAATCACTTCTTTAACGCCCTTCTTGATATCTTTGAGTATTTTCTCAACCAAGGGATAGGATTCTGGATGGACTGCTGATGCATCTAATGGATCTTTACCATTCATGATTCGCAAGAAACCTGCTGCCTGCTCAAATGTCTTGTCACCTAAGCGTGGCACGCTCCGCAAATCTGCCCGAGTCTGAAAGGCGCCGTTGCTATCCCGATAAGAAACAATACCTTCAGCAACCGTGCTACTCAAACCCGAAACCCTTGCTAGTAAAGGCGCTGATGCCGTGTTCACATCAACACCTACTGCATTTACGCAATCCTCCACAACAGCAACCAAAGACTTGGCTAGCTGTGTCTGCATCACATCGTGCTGATACTGACCCACACCAATCGACTTCGGATCAATCTTGACCAACTCTGCCAGTGGATCTTGTAACCTTCTCGCAATGGATACTGCCCCTCTGAGCGATACATCCATGCCGGGCAATTCTTTTGAGGCGTATTCAGAGGCAGAGTAAACCGATGCCCCCGCTTCAGATACCACAATCTTTGTTAATTTAAGTTCTGGCTTGGCTTTAATTAAATCTTGCGCCAACTTATCTGTCTCGCGCGAGGCGGTACCGTTGCCGATTGAAATTAAAGTCGCCTTATGCTTCTCGGCTAATTTAGCAAGCGTACGCAATGAGCCATCCCAATCGTTTTTAGGCTGATGTGGGTAAATCACATCCGTATCCACTACCTTACCAGTAGCATCGACAACAGCTACTTTGACGCCTGTTCTCATTCCAGGATCTAAGCCAATAGTCACCTTTGGACCTGCAGGTGCAGCCAGCAGTAAATCCTTGAGGTTTCGCGCAAACACATTGATCGCTTCAGCTTCAGAGCGCTCACGCAAAGCACTCATGAGCTCGGACTCCAAATGCATGGAGCACTTAATGCGCCAAGTCCAGCGCACGGTCTCAGCCAGCCACTGATCAGCTGGACGACCTTCATTTTTAATCTTGAAATGATTGGCAATGCGGGACTCGCAAGGATTATGAGGCGCATCCCATTTGGGTTTTTCTTCCTCAGTATCTAATCGTAGATTGACCATCAGCATTTGTTCGCGACGACCTCTAAATAAAGCTAAGGCACGATGTGACGGAATTGCAGCAATTGGTTCAGAGTAATCAAAGTAATCAGCGAATTTTTCACCTTCTTGCTCCTTACCAGCAATTACCTTGGATTCCACGACGCCATGATCCAGTAAATATGCTCTCAGCGATTGCACTAAGCCAGCATCTTCTGCAAACCGCTCCATCAAAATCTGACGGGCACCTTCAAGAGCCGCCTTGACGTCAGGAACTCCAGGGTTATTCGTGCCATCAACGTCAAATGCTTCTTTAATGTATTTGGCGGCCTCTATTTCAGGATCTAAATTAGGATTAGCGAGCAAATCATTCGCTAGCGGCTCTAATCCTGCTTCCAGGGCGATTTGGGCCTTAGTTCGGCGCTTAGGTTTATATGGAAGGTAGAGGTCCTCCAGGCGCGTCTTATCCTCAGCAAGCATGATGGCCTTGAGCAACTCTGGGGTCATCTTGCCCTGCTCCTCAATTGATGCCACGATTGCCTTACGACGATCTTCTAACTCACGCAAATAACTCAGACGCTCTTCTAGCAAGCGTAACTGCGCATCATCCAAACCGCCAGTAGCCTCCTTGCGATAACGGGCAATAAAAGGAACGGTAGCACCCTCATCCATCAAAGCAATAGCAGCAGCTACTTGAGCGGGTTTGGCGGATAACTCCAGGGCAAGACGTTGTTCAATGGATGGCAGCATGAGGATCTATTTCTACTATTATTTTTGGAATATGGATTTCAATGAAGAACAAAAGCCACCCGGAGGTGACTTTTGTTGTGTAGCTTGAAGTAGCTTAGTCGCGCGCTGCTTTCTTACGCTCATGCTCCTTGAGGTAGCGCTTACGAATACGAATACTCTTCGGCGTTACTTCAACCAATTCATCATCATCGATAAATTCAACAGCGTACTCAAGGTTCATCGCGATTGGTGTAACCAAGCGCACTGCTTCGTCAGTACCAGAGGCGCGAACGTTCGTTAATTGTTTACCTTTAATTGGGTTCACAACCAAGTCATTGTCACGAC
>NZ_NCFJ01000264.1:0-3525 GCF_002281105.1 Polynucleobacter sp. 35-46-11 | reverse complement strand
CGCTATCAATTGGTTCATTGTGTTTTTGTAAGAGCGCAATGAAGCGGGACATGTGGGTGCCCTTCACATGCGCAGGCAAAGCCACATCCATCTCAAAATTACCGACAGCTGGCATCACACCTGTCTGAGTACGAATGCTTAATGGATGACGTAATCCCCGAATACCCACCTGCTCAATTGGTAAAGCACGCTCATCATGCGAGGACTGAATATCCGGCATGGTTTGCGGTTTGAGAAAGGCGGTGTTGATGTCGTTCATAGCTCTATTTTCAGGCAAAAATGACTTATTTGCCTGCAGCAACAGGATTTGCAGTAGTTTTAACTGGAAAACGTAAGGAAATAGCCTTCGTAATCCCCTCAGAGTCGAGACCACATTTACTCATCAGGAGTTTGTAATCGCCATGTTCCACGAATTCATCTGGTAGACCTAGTTGCAATAGGGGCTTGTTAATACCCATAGCAGAAAGAGCTTCTAAACATGCACTACCAGCACCACCCTGAATCACACCATCCTCAATCGTCACAAAATAATCATGGTCTTGCGCCAAAGATTTGAGGAGCTCAAGATCTAATGGTTTTACAAAACGCATATTGGCAACCGAGGCATCGATTTTTTCAGCAACCTCGAGCGCTGGGTACAGCAAAGTACCAAAAGCCAAAATCGCAATACGCTGCCCAGCAGGCGCATTGGACTTACGGCGTAACTCACCTTTGCCTAATGGCACGATACGTAATTCTTTTGAAGGAATCGTTCCTACACCAGCACCACGTGGGTAGCGCACTGCGCTTGGGTGCGGCTGATGAAATGCGGTAGTCAATAAATCACGGCACTCCGCTTCATCTGCTGGCGTCAATACCAACATATTCGGAATACAGCGCAAGAATGGAATGTCATACGCACCAGCATGCGTTGCGCCATCTGCACCAACTAAACCTGCACGATCTAATGCAAACAATACTGGCAGATCCTGAATAGCCACATCATGAATGAGTTGGTCGTATGCACGCTGTAAGAATGTTGAATAGATTGCAACAACTGGTTTCATACCTTCGCATGCCATACCAGCAGCAAAAGTCACTGCATGTTGTTCAGCTATACCAACATCGTAATAACGCTTCGGAAAATTCTGTTCAAACTCAACGAGACCGGAGCCTTCACGCATTGCTGGTGTGATGCCAATCAACAGTGGATCAGCATGCGCCATATCGCAGAGCCATTCACCAAAGACTTGAGTAAAGGTTTTTTGCGACGGGGAAGTGGCCTTCTTAACACCCTCTTCTGGATTGAATTTACTAGGCCCGTGGTACAGAACTGGGTCTGCTTCAGCTAACTCATAGCCCTGACCCTTGCGCGTCACGACATGCAAGAACTGCGGGCCACGACCCTCGAGCGCCAAACGGCGTACGTTTTGCAGCATCGGAATAAGCGCATCTAAGTCGTGACCATCAATTGGCCCAAAGTAGTTAAAACCAAATTCTTGAAAAATGGTTGATGGCGAGACCATGCCCTTGGCATGATCTTCTAAGCGTTTAGCAAACTCACGCAAAGGAGGAGCAATCGATAAAACGCTATCAATACCTTTTTTGGTTGCAGAGTAAATATTGCCACTCAGCAATCTGGCGAGGTGTCGATTGAGCGCGCCCACTGCTGGCGAGATCGACATATCGTTGTCATTCAGAATCACCACCAATGGCAAGTCGTCATACACACCCGCATTGTTCATAGCCTCAAATGCCATACCGCCTGTCATCGCGCTATCACCAATCACCGCAACAGCGACTTGTTTTTCGCCCTTGGTCTGGAAGGCACGCGCCATACCCATCGCTGCAGAAATGCTCGTTGAAGAGTGACCGGTACCAAAGGCATCGTATTCACTTTCAGCGCGACGCGGAAAACCGGACAAGCCATCGAACTGACGCAAGGTATTCATGCGCTCGCGACGACCAGTTAATATTTTGTGCGGATAACTTTGATGACCCACATCCCACACCACACGATCTGCCGGCGTATCAAACACATAGTGCAGCGCGATTGATAACTCAACCGTTCCTAAATTAGAGGAAAGGTGTCCCCCTGTTTTAGAAACAGAGTCCAAAATAAACTGACGTAACTCTTCTGCGAGTGCAGGAAGCTGCTCACGAGGAAGTTTTTTTAAATCTGCAGGGGAGTGAATGGAATTTAAAGTCATCAAATCTTCAGTAATCTTATTTGCCTCTATTAACCACTAATAGAGCCAAATCTTTTAGGGCTTGGGCTTTAGGGCCAAAACTCTCTAAGCTAGCAATTGCAGTTTCTTGCAAATCTTTTGCTGCTTTCTTGGCATAGTCTAAACCCATCAAGGTCACATAGGTTGGCTTGTCATTAGCGGCGTCTTTTCCAGCGGTTTTACCCAAGGTTTGACTATCTGCAGTGGCATCGAGCACATCATCCACGATTTGAAAGGCCAAACCTAAAGCTTGGGCGTAATTTTGCAGATGCTGCATTTGGGCTGAATTAAGTTTGGCAGCAATACCACCCATCTGCACCGAACAAGAAAGCAGAGCGCCTGTTTTCATGGCGTGCATTTGCTTTAAGCCGGCAAGATCCAATTTCTTTCCCACACTGTCCAGGTCGATTGCTTGCCCGCCTGCCATACCGCGCGAACCAGATGCGCTTGCTAATGCGCCAATCATGGCTAAGCGAATGTCGGCGTCGCACGGTGCGTTTGCTAACACTTCAAATGCGCGAGTCTGCAATGCATCGCCAACTAACAAAGCAGTCGCCTCATCATAGGCCTTATGTACTGTAGGTCGGCCACGACGCAAATCATCATCGTCCATGCAAGGTAAGTCGTCATGCACCAAGGAATAAGCATGAATGCATTCAATTGCTACTGCGGCAGCATCTAAGGCAACTTGCTTTACTTCGTTGGGTTCATCACCCAACTCACCAGCGGCATAAACCAATAAAGGACGAATACGTTTGCCGCCACCTTGAGCAGCATATCGCATAGCTTCATGCAAACGTGCAGGGTTTGTATTGGCAGCATCGAGCAAGTTCTCTAAAGCCAATTCAGTTCGCTGCCCGTGAGTGCGAACCCAATCCTCGAATGAAAGCGTATTGTTCATGAAGGCTTAATTTGCGCGTGACTTAGGCTTCAAATACTCGAACTTGCTGCTCAACTTGAGCGAGCATGGCCTGGCAGTGTTTTAGGAGTGCCGCACCACGTTGATAGGCCAAAAGCGTCTCCTCCAGAGAGAATTTGCCAGATTCCATGTCAGAAATGAGCTTTTCCAGCTCCTTTACAGCCTGCTCATAACGCAAGTTAGGGTCGATTTGAACCTCAAGACCGGGTTTCTGACCCTCAGATTTCTTTGCTGGCATTGGCTTATTTCCTTCAAATTTCTTACAGATATAGCCCTACATATTAAAGCGAGACGGGGGCTAGATGGGTATAATCCCCTCCTTCCTTTCCAATATCGATCCGTCGATGGTTGGATTGGTTATTCCGCTTAGCTTCGGCTGACGTTTTCGGGGGTGGGGAG
>NZ_NCFJ01000263.1:0-3535 GCF_002281105.1 Polynucleobacter sp. 35-46-11 | reverse complement strand
AGCAGAAAGACCTAAGAAAATATCAGCGCCTTCAATCACTTGATCTAAAGAGCGCAAATCCGTCTCTTGACAGAATGGCTCTTTCTCCGGATCCATGAGTTCTTTGCGACCCTTATAAGCAACACCAGCCAAATCAGTAACCCAAATATTTTTACGAGGAATGCCAAGGTCAACCAGCAAATCCAAGCAAGCTAATGCAGCAGCACCAGCACCTGAGGTAACTAGCTTCACGCTAGCGACATCTTTACCAACTACTTTCAAGCCATTCAGAATTGCGGCAGCAACCACAATCGCAGTTCCGTGTTGATCATCATGAAAAACTGGGATCTTCATACGAGCCTGTAGTTTGCGCTCAACTACAAAACAATCTGGTGCTTTGATGTCCTCTAAATTGATGCCGCCAAAAGTAGGCTCAAGTGCAGCAATGATCTCAACTAATTTATCTGGATCGTTTTCATTAACCTCGATATCGAAAACATCAATGCCAGCAAATTTCTTAAAGAGAACTGCTTTACCTTCCATCACTGGCTTACTTGCCAATGGTCCAATATTTCCCAAACCTAATACTGCGGTACCGTTCGTAATTACGCCGACTAAATTTCCGCGTGCTGTGTAACGAAATGCATTGGCAGGATCCTTAGCAATTTCTTCGCAGGCTGCTGCAACACCAGGGGTGTAGGCAAGTGCTAAGTCTCGCTGATTAGTTAACTGCTTAGTTGGAGCAATTTCGATTTTTCCGGGAACAGGAAACTCGTGATAGTGGAGGGCGGCCGCTCTTAAATCCGCTATTTGTTGTTCTTTGCTGCTATTGCTTGGTTTGCTCATCAGTTCACTCATCTATCAGACGTATTCAAGCTTCTAATTCTATTCCTCTCAGATGAAAGAGTCCCAAGAGCCATAAAATGGGGCATGCAATCTCAAATCTCTCGACTTGGCGAATTTGACCTGATTCGGCGTTTCTTTAAAACGCAGTCAGAACTCATGCTTGCGAACAATCCCGGCTCGGTGAAATTGGGAATTGGTGATGACTGTGCGCTACTCAAAATCGACCCTACTGAAGAAATTGCTATCACCAGCGACATGCTGGTCTCAGGACGACACTTTTTCCCTGACGCCAATCCAGAGTGGCTAGGCTGGAAAGCTTTAGCCGTCAACCTCTCAGACCTAGCAGCCATGGGCGCCAAGCCTTTGGGCTTCACTTTGGCACTAGCCTTACCAGGGCCTGATTCAGCCTGGCTAGAAGCCTTTAGCAAGGGCTTATTTGCTATTGCAAATCAATATAACTGTCCATTGATTGGTGGTGACACCACTGCTGGTCCACTCAATATTTGCATCACCGCCTTTGGCAGCGTCCCAAAAGGCAAAGCCATTTGTAGATCAGGGGCATTAGAAAGCGATGACATTTGGGTTTCAGGAGCTGTAGGTGATGCCCGACTTACTCTTGCTGCACTGCGTCATGAAATTGAATTAGCAAAAGAAGATTTGGAGAAAATTGAAGCGCACATGCATCGCCCAACTCCTAGACTGGATTTAGGCATCGCCTTAAGAGGTTTAGCCAATTCTGCTTTAGATGTCTCTGATGGCCTATTGGGCGATCTCAAACACATCCTGGAGGAGTCCGGAAAAAGTGCCGAAATCTTTTTAGACCGGATTCCAATATCCAGCACGCTTCTCAAGCAATCACATGCCATCCAAAACCAATGTGCTGCAAATGGAGGGGATGATTACGAGCTGTGCTTCACCGCCCCAATTAGCAAACGGGATGTCATTACCCAAATCAGTGCCGCCCTCAATCTTCCACTCACACAAATTGGCAGCATCAAATCCATGCAACACCCAATACCTGAGATACGCATCATCGATAACCATGGAAAAGAGTTGGATACTCAAGAAGCCAATTTACTCATGGAGTCCTTTGATCACTTTGCATGAATATCCAAGCCAATACACCCAGCGCATCCACATTCATTCCCAGCTTTAAGTGGGTGTTTAGCAAACCCAGCCGCGCCCTGGCATTTGGCATGGGCAGCGGTTTAGCGCCTTTTGCACCCGGTACCGCAGGAACCCTGTGGGCCTGGGCCGCATTCTTAGTGGGTGAGTATTTTCTATCTACCGAAGCCTGGCTGTGGACCATTGGCATAGGAATTGCTCTGGGTTGCTGGATCTGCGGACAAGTTAGCGAAGAGTTGGGTAAAAAAGATTTTGGTGGAATTGTCTGGGATGAAGTTGTTGCCTTCTGGCTAGTATTGATTTTCATCATGCCGGCAAGCCTATGGGTGCAAGTTGTGGCATTTGCACTTTTCCGATTTTTTGATGCCGTCAAGCCAGGTCCGATTGGAATGATTGATCGTCACTTCAAACAATTAGAGGATGGCGATAATTCCGCCCCTTCCAGTTTTGGTTTAAAGCTTTGGCGTGGTTTTGGAATCATTGCTGACGATTTAGCTGCAGCATTTTTCACCTTACTCACCATCACGCTCTTACATATTGGATTGAGCTATATCTTATGAAAAATAATAACGATCCCCAGCATGAACTAGCGAGAGCTGTTGCACTTACCTTAACAAGCCGGGGTTGGAAAATTGCCTTAGCTGAATCCTGCACCGGTGGCCTGGTCTGCGCTACCCTAACGGATTTAGCCGGTTCCAGCGATTGGCTTGAGCGAGGCTACATCACCTATAGCAATGCCGCAAAATCTGAATGCTTAGACGTTCCAATAGAAACGATTGAATCCTTTGGCGCGGTCAGCGAGCAAGTTGCTAGAGCGATGGCTGAGGGAGCTCTACACAATGCACATGTCAATGCCGCTATCTCTATTACTGGCATTGCTGGACCAACAGGTGGCTCACCAGAAAAACCAGTTGGTACCGTGTGCTTTGGCTGGGCAATTAAAGAGAGTATTGGAAATGATGTCATCAATACCGCCACACTGACTAAACACTTCAAGGGTGATCGTCAAATCATACGTGAACAAGCGCGTGATTTTGCCTTATCTCAATTCTTGGAAATACTGAAACCCAAAAACGCCTAATAAGGCAGCACTACAGAATTAGCGTGAGCTTAGCCAGCCCTTATGGCGGAAGTAGCCCAATGGAATCATCGCAGAGATCACCATAGAAATGATGGCAACTGGATAACCCCAGGTCTGCTCTAGTTCAGGCATGTAGCGGAAGTTCATACCCCATACGCTAGCCAAGAGTGTGGGAGGCATTAAGGCGACGGATACCACCGAGAAGATCTTGATGATCTTACTTTGGTTCAAATTAATAAAACCAACTGTCGCATCCATTAAGAAGTTAATCTTATCGAACAAGAACGCAGTATGGTTTTCTAGTGAATCAATATCTCGCAAAATCTGACGCGCTTCTTCTTGCTGCTCATCAGACAATAATTTACTACGCATCAAAAAAGACAATGCACGACGGGTATCCATCACATTGCGACGAATACGTCCGTTGGTATCCTCTTCCTTAGCAATCGTTTCGAGCACTTCTTCTGCATCGTTATCAGTGATGTCATCTTGCAAAACACGCTT
>NZ_NCFJ01000262.1:0-3560 GCF_002281105.1 Polynucleobacter sp. 35-46-11 | reverse complement strand
GCAAATGGAGTATCGCGATTGCATTATTAACCTGTTAGACACGCCGGGTCACCAGGACTTCTCGGAAGATACCTATCGTGTTTTAACTGCGGTTGATTCTGCCCTCATGGTGATTGATGCTGCGAATGGCGTGGAATCACAAACCTTGCGCTTGCTTGAAGTCTGTCGTGCACGCAACACGCCAATTGTTACTTTCATCAACAAGATGGATCGTGAAGTGAAGCCGCCCATGGAACTGATGGACGAAATTGAAACCGCACTAGGAATAGAAGTTGTTCCTTTTACATGGCCAGTAGGCATGGGTAAATCATTTGCCGGTGTAATTGATATTGCCAACTGTCAAATGCGCATGTTCAAAGCAGGTGAAGATCGTGTAACCGAGGACTCCCATGCAATTGTTGACATCAATGATCCAGCATTGAAGGAGCGCCTAGGCACTGATCTTGAAAATGCACTGGCTGAAGTGGACCTCATTAAAAATGCGATGCCCGCATTTGATCGCGAAGCTTTTTTAGCGGGTCGTCAATCACCAGTGTTCTTTGGCTCTGCCATTAATAATTTTGGCGTGCGTGAAATTCTGAACACCCTAGTTGAGCTTGCGCCATCACCAGGCTCACGTAAGGCCTTGCAACGTGAGGTGAGCCCCGCTGAAAATAAATTCTCTGCAGTAGTTTTCAAGATTCAAGCCAACATGGATCCAGCCCATCGAGATCGCGTTGCCTTCTTGCGCATCTGCTCGGGACATTTTCAACGCGGCATGAAACTCAAGATTTGTCGCAATGGAAAAGAAGTGCGCACTAATAATGCCCTTTCCTTCCTGTCACAACGCCGCGACATCCTAGATGAAGCCTTTCCTGGTGACATCATTGGATTACCAAACCACGGTCTTCTCAGGCTAGGCGATACACTCACTGAAGGTGAGCAATTGCAATTCACAGGCTTGCCATTTTTTGCCCCTGAAATTTTCCGCATGGTCGAATCTGCTGATCCATTACGCTCCAAACAACTACGTACGGGCTTAATGCAACTTGGCGAAGAGGGTGCGATTCAGGTATTTCGCCCAATGACTGGTGGCACCATGTTGCTCGGTGCTTTTGGACAACTACAGTTTGAAGTCGTAAGTCATCGCCTACAAACTGAGTATGGCGCTGAAGTACGCTTGCTGCCTGCACGCTATAACTTAGCTCGCTGGGTCAGCTCAGATGATCCTGTAGCGCTCAAGAAATTCATCCAGGAAAATATTCACCGCATGGCAGAGGATGTTGTAGGAGCTTCAGTATTTTTGGCCAGCCATAAATCCGAATTAGATGTAGCTCAGCAGCGTTGGGAGTCTATTCAATTCCACGCACTAAGAGAACATGCAGGCCTCATCTACCAATCAGACCTTGCTGGCTAAATCTAGCGCGGACTAGATTTTGGCCAGTTGCAGTCAAATACCGCAACCAGCTGAGTATCACTCTTTCTAAACGACGCAGTCTTGCCGTATTGAGCACAATACGCATTGGCCTTTGGTGTTAGCGACTCCACAGACTCGCCATCACTAATTAGAAAGGTGACGTGATTTGTATCTGATGCATCTGTATATACCGCAGCACAGGCCATTAAACTAAACACGCTCAGTAACAAAATATATTTGAGATATGACATTCGAGCCCTCATATTCAATAATGGTATTGGTGCTAATTTCATATTAGGCGTATTCATCATGATGTAATCATAGCGCCTAGACCGCTTAACTGTTATTCTGGTTTGTGATCACTATTCCGCGCCCTACTTAGGGGAGTCTGCTGAGCAAGCTCAGAGGTTCATCATTCCAAGACTCTAGGAAAAAATATGGCTGTTGGCCAAAATCAAAGAAATAGAAAAAACGACCCCATGGTTAGTAAAACGGGCAAGGCTAAATTGGGTCCACTCACTACAGCCCAACTAAGTAAATTGCTGGACTCGAGTACCAAGCCTAAAGAGAAGGCAAAGATTCAGAGGGCTATCAATAAGCGACCTCCCGTCGCGGCACCCACCGCTGAACCTGTTGCAGCATAAGTACTAAGCCCCGAAATTGCCGGGGCTTTTTCTTATGTAATATGCTCTCATCATGACAGCATCTCCGCAAATTTATTCAATTCAAATTGCCTCTCGAGCAGGCGAATCGATGATTCAGCTGACACAAGCCAATATCATTGCTGGCAAAGGAATTGAGGGCGATCGTTACGCACTGGGCATAGGTGCATTCTCCAAAACCAAACCTAAGATTCGACATATTTCTCTTATTGCACTTTCCGGCATTGATCATGCCAATCAAGAACTCCTTGCCCGGCAACAAGCAGTTTTTAGCGAGGGTGATACTCGCAGAAATCTTGTGATTAGCGGCATTTCTACAAATGAGCTTAATGCTCTAGTTGGAAAGATTTTCTATTTAGGGGGCCTTATGTTTAGGGGCACAGAATTATGTGCGCCCTGCCAAAGACCAGCCAATCTACTCAAAAGGCCCGATTTTATGAATGCATTTGAGAATATGGGCGGACTTAGAGCAGAGGCGCTCGAGTCCGGATGCCTTATCCCTGGAGATCCCCTCGACTTTTCAGAATCTGATAGAAATTAACTCGACTTAATATTGTTATATGACAACTACAAAACTCTGCCTAATTCGCCATGGCGAAACCGCCTGGAATGCCGAAAGACGGTTGCAAGGCCACACCGATACGCCCCTTAATCCCAAAGGTGTTTTACAGGCACGCCAAATGGCTCAAGCGCTTAAAGACATTAATCTTGGGTTTGATGTCTTGTATACCAGCGACCTGAAAAGAGCGGCTGATACTGCAAATGCTGTCGTTGAATTATTTGGAGTGGAAGCGCAGGTCGATAGCGCTTTACGAGAGCGCAATTTTGGCGCACTTCAAGGGCTCTCAATTACTGAAGCCCCTCTGTTACGGCCTGATATTTGGCAAGCGCATATCGCCCGCGACTTAGATCATGATCTCGAGGGTGGTGAAAGTATTCAGCAGTTTTCATTACGCGTACGAAATGCGCTAGACAGCATCCAAAAGCGTCATGCCGGTAAAACTATATTAGTAGTTAGTCATGGTGGCACACTCGACATGATGTATCGCATAGCAAGCAATCAATCTCTGAGCGCACAACGAATTGTCTCGGTACCAAATGCATCATTAAATTGGATTAGCCATGAAGAATCGAGTGGCTGGGCAGTAGATCAATGGGCGGATACTCGGCACTTAAAAGGCTCTGCTCTTGAAAACGTTGACCTCTAAGTAAAAAGTCACCATCAGGTGACTTTTTACTTTTCAGAAAGGATTTATTTTCTGATGTGTGCGTGACGAGCAGCATCTTGTGACATGCCCTCACCTTTTGGCTTACCTTCAAGCGCCTCTTTTTCAGCAGTAATTTCTTTGCGACGCTCTTTGCAAGAACCGGCAATCTCTTGCAAAGCTTTACGAGCTCTGGCAGCGGAAGCTTTGATTCCTTTACCATGGAACTTTTCATTCTCTGATTGGTATGTTTCGAAAGCGGCAATTAATTTGTCATGATGAGACATATTTTTCCTT
>NZ_NCFJ01000261.1:0-3592 GCF_002281105.1 Polynucleobacter sp. 35-46-11 | reverse complement strand
TTAATAAATGCTTCAGATGCTGCTCGAGCCCATGAGCTTACTGGTTGAAGTAAAGCTTTTTGAAATTCATGTAACTGATATAGCATGTTGCCTCCTGATGATTCAGTGTAACCGCTTATTACGCGTTGTTACGCCAATACGCGGGCGATTGCTTTGGCTACCTTATCAATATTTTTGGTATTGAGGGCAGCCACACAAATACGACCGGTGGAGAGGGCATAAATGCCATCTTCCTTTTGTAAACGATCTACTTGCTCTGCAGTTAATCCAGAGTAAGAGAACATGCCGCGCTGAGCTTCAATAAAAGTAAAGTCCTGCTTAACACCAGCAGCAGCCAATTTTTGTACCAGCCCCTGACGCATCGATTTAATCCGATCACGCATTTGAGCTAATTCATCTTCCCAGAGCTTTCTGAGTTCTGGTGAATTGAGAACTGCAGCTGCAATCGCAGCGCCATGTGTAGGTGGATTGGAGTAGTTGGTACGAATTACACGCTTTAGTTGCGAAAGTACGCGAGTGGATTCATCTTTGCTTTGAGTCACGATCGATAGGGCACCAACACGCTCACCATAGAGTGAAAATGATTTGGAGAAGGAGCTAGATACAAAGAAAGACATACCGGATTCAGCGAACAAGCGCACCGCAATCCCGTCTTGCTCAATACCAGCAGCAAAGCCTTGGTATGCCATATCTAAAAATGGAATAAGTTGTTTTGTTTTGCAAATATCAATAACTTGACGCCATTGCGCTTCAGTAATATCAGCGCCAGTTGGGTTGTGGCAGCAAGCGTGCAATAAGACAGTGGTGAACTTCGGAAAAGACTCTAGAGATTTCACCATGCCATCAAAATCAACGCCACGAGTCTTACCATCGAAATAGGTGTACTCAAGTACTTCAAATCCTGCAGATTCAAAAATACCGCGGTGGTTTTCCCAGGTAGGGTTGCTAATTGCGCAAGGCGCATTCAAATTGAGGCGCTTGATAAAGTCAGCACCAACGCGCAATGCGCCAGTGCCACCAAGACATTCCGCTGTTACAACGCGACCATCTTTGATGAGCGAAGAGTCGGCGCCAAATAATAAGTTTTGAACTGCACTGTTGTATGGATTTGGGCCTTCGATTGGAATGTAGCTGCGTGGGGAATGCTTCGCAACAATTGCTTCCTCAGCCTGAATGACGGCTTTTAAAAGTGGCACCTTGCCTTCATCGGTGTAATACACACCAACGCCTAGATTGACCTTGTCAGCGCGTTGATCGGCGACGTAGGCTTCTGTGAGGCCAAAAATAGGATCTTTAGGGGCAAGCTGGACTGAAGTGAAAAGGTTCATTTGAGGGTCAAAAATGGGGTAGTAATGTAGGTTAAAAGAGGTATTTCAGGCTTAATTGACGTTAAATTCAGTTAAATTTACTTTAAATGGCTGTTTTTGAGGCTAGATCCAACTATTTCCAAATAAAAACGGCAAAATCATTGTTTGTACAAAATTCGCTGTGAACTAAAAGTCACAGGTGAAATGATAGCTGAGATGCCCCCTAAGTTGCCTAAAACTTCCTCAAATTCCAAAGCTGCTGAAAGTAAAAAAGCCCCCGTAGCCGATCCTTTGGGTGAGGTGGGTCACGACCTTGATCCAGACAAGTTTGTCTCCTTTCCAGATTCGCCATTTCAGCTTTATCAGCCATTCCCGCCTGCAGGGGACCAGCCGGCTGCAATTGATGCTTTAGTGGCTGGGATTGAGGATGGATTGACCTTCCAGACTCTTTTGGGGGTTACTGGTTCAGGCAAAACCTTCACCATGGCTAATGTGATCGCCAGAACAGGTCGACCCGCCATTATTTTTGCCCCTAATAAGACCTTGGCGGCTCAGCTTTACAGTGAATTTCGGGAGTTTTTCCCAAAAAATGCGGTGGAGTACTTCGTGAGTTATTACGACTACTACCAGCCAGAGGCTTATGTCCCGACGCGCGATTTATTTATTGAAAAAGATTCGTCAATTAATGAGCACATCGAGCAAATGCGACTGTCTGCTACTAAGAGTTTGTTAGAGCGACGTGACGTCATCATTGTGGCTACTGTCTCTGCAATATACGGCATTGGTAATCCGGGTGACTATCACAGTATGGTGATGACATTGCGTCCCGGTGACAAGATGAGTCAGCGCGATATTTTGATGCGTTTAATTGCGATGCAGTACGACCGCAACGAAACCGATTTCAAGCGTGGTGTTTTTCGAGTGCGAGGGGATACGATTGATATTTTCCCTGCTGAGCATAATGAATTGGCAGTGCGTGTTGAGCTCTTTGATGATGTCATTGAGAGTTTGCAATTTTTTGATCCGCTCACTGGGAAAATTCGTCAGAAAATTCCACGCTTTACTGTCTATCCAAGTTCGCATTACGTTACTCCGCGTGACACGGTGCTTAAGGCGATTGAAACGATTAAGACTGAGTTGCGTATCCGCTTAGATGAGTTTGTTAAAGATGGAAAGTTGGTTGAGGCACAACGTTTAGAGCAGCGTACGCGCTTTGATTTAGAGATGCTCAATGAATTGGGTTTTTGCAAAGGCATTGAGAACTACTCCCGCCATCTCTCAGGGGCTATGCCTGGCGAGGCGCCGCCGACCTTGGTTGACTACCTTCCAAATGATGCCTTGATGTTCTTGGATGAGAGCCATGTTCTCATCGGACAGCTGAATGCGATGTATAACGGCGACAAGTCTCGCAAACACACTTTGGTGGAGTTTGGTTTCCGTTTACCTTCGGCAATGGATAACCGACCACTGAAGTTCACGGAGTTCGAAACGAAAATGCGTCAAACGGTGTTTGTTTCTGCAACACCCGCTGATTATGAAAATACGCACACCGGACAAGTGGTTGAGCAAGTGGCTAGACCAACAGGACTAGTTGATCCAGAAATTGAAGTGTTGCCAGCAAGCACTCAAGTGGATGATTTGCTCAATCAGATTCATGAGCGTGTCAAAGTGCATG
Organism: Polynucleobacter sp. 35-46-11; assembly: GCF_002281105.1. Lineage (NCBI taxonomy): Bacteria > Pseudomonadati > Pseudomonadota > Betaproteobacteria > Burkholderiales > Burkholderiaceae > Polynucleobacter > Polynucleobacter sp. 35-46-11. The sequence continues at coordinate 610 of NZ_NCFJ01000261.1, read as the reverse complement.
AGCGCGTCTTGGTAACCGTTCTAACAAAACGAATGGCTGAACAGCTGACAGATTACTTGTCGGATAACGGTGTAAAAGTACGTTACGTCCATTCGGATATTGACACTGTAGAACGCGTAGAAATTCTGCGCGACTTACGCTTAGGCGTGTTCGATGTTTTAGTGGGTATTAATTTGTTGCGCGAGGGCTTGGATATTCCCGAAGTCTCACTCGTTGCAATTTTGGATGCGGATAAAGAGGGCTTCTTGCGTTCTGAACGCAGCTTAATTCAGACGATTGGTAGGGCGGCTCGAAACATTAAAGGCAAGGCTATTCTGTACGCCGACAGGATCACCGATTCTATGAAGCGGGCCATGGGGGAGACTGAGCGTCGCCGAACCAAGCAAATTGCCTTCAATAAGGCGAATGGGATTGAGCCACGGGGTGTCCAAAAGCGTATTAAAGACATTATTGATGGCGTCTATGACGTCCAAGAGAAGCGCTCTGAGATGCAGGTAGAGCAGGAGCGGGCTCGCTATGAGGATATGAGCGAGAAGGACCTGGCACTGTTAAAACAGGTAGAATCGCCATTTTGGTAGCATTTGCATTGGCTTTAATGATAAGTCCATTA
>NZ_NCFJ01000260.1:0-3594 GCF_002281105.1 Polynucleobacter sp. 35-46-11 | reverse complement strand
GGACCCAAAGCTGCGTGAACTTGGAATGTGTGGGGTGGCTGTTCTCAATGGTGCTGAGTACGAGTTTTTTCATCATGCTCCTCCATTTATCAAAGCGGGCGGCACTGAGGAGCAGGTGAAGGCGCTGCGTTTAATTGGCCAGCCTAACTTCCCAACTGACTTGTTCTCTGCCCTTGAAAACGATGCCGTAGAGCTGACATTTCAGATGACACGCAATATTCACGTTGATAGTGCGCTGATGAAACGTTTGCAAACCGCGCTTGGCAATACTGACACTGTTGAGCTTGTGACTGTGGTGGCAGCCTACAACATGGTTTCTCGATTTTTGATTGCCTTGGATGTCAATCCTGAGGAGCATCCTCCTGAGTAATTCATGAGCCAGAGCAACTCCGTTACATGGGAAGAGGGTGGTCAGACATGTTCAGCAGCCTGGCATTCTGAAAATGGCATTGCTGCACATAAGCGGGTAGTCATTGCTGATGACACCCTCACGGCAGACGACGCCTATCGCCTAGCCTGTGAGGGAACTGCGATCTTATGGAAGGGTGATTTTCAGAACGCCCGGCAGTTATTGCAAGCTTTGGTAAGGCGCATTGATAAACCTTCCAAGAAATCCAAGCGTGCTGGAAAGAGAACAGATCAATCTTCCAGCGATCTTCAATCACCAACCTCGATTGATCTATTTAACAAGCATCGTTTGATGCAGTCACAAAGAGCCCGAATCCTCGGCATGTTGCTAATTCAATGCAACTCTGATCACACCATTCCATTACGAAGAGCACCTGATATTTCGCTAGCTTGTCTTGAGGCCTATGGCTTAACTACTGAGTCTTATGTGATTTCCTTGCGTGAGCTCTTGGGAGTGATCAGTGCACATGAGTGGCGTAAAAATGGTGTACCCGTTCTCGCTGATGAGGAAGGCGAACCTATTTTTATATACCCCCATTATGGTGTTTTCTCGCCGATACGCGGGGAGTATCTCGAGTTAGTTTGTAGTGTTCCGTTGCCTAAATTACTCGAAAAAGAGTCCATCGCTTTTGATATCGGCGTAGGGACTGGTGTGTTGTCAGTTATCTTGGCAATGCGAGGCGTACAAAAGATTGTTGCCACTGATCAAGATGATCGAGCGCTTGCTTGTGCTAAAGAAAATATTAAGCGATTGAGTTTGGATTCCAGCATCCAAATCATCAAGGCTAATTTATTTCCGCAAGAGAAGGCGTCTTTGATTGTTTGCAATCCTCCATGGATACCTGCAAGACCGAGTTCCACTTTGGAGCATGCTGTTTATGACCCTGAGAGCCAAATGCTGAAAGGGTTTTTGGGTGAACTAAAAAACCATTTACTACCCGATGGAGAGGCTTGGTTAATTTTGTCTGACTTAGCCGAACATCTCGGATTAAGGACTAGAACAGAATTACTGGAGTGGATTGGGGCAGGAGGGCTTAAGGTAATTGGTCGTATTGATACTAAGCCAAAGCACCATAAGCCTTTTGATCAATCTGATCTTCTGTACTTTGCAAGATCTGCCGAAACCACTTCTCTGTGGCGCCTAGCAATCCAATAAAACTAGCCACTTAGAGTGGCTATCGATCCTGTATTGCTTATTTTGCAAAGAGCTGACTAGGATCTTCAAATGCTTTGAATTCAAGAGCATTGCCAGCAGGATCTAAAAAGAACATGGTGGCCTGTTCGCCCACCATTCCCTTAAAGCGAATCTGCGGTTCAATGATGAACTTGATGCCGCTATGCGTTAATTTTTCAGCTAATGCATGCCAATCCGGCATCGTGAGAACAACCCCAAAATGTTTTACTGGAACTTGATGTCCGTCAACCTCATTTGAGCTTGCATGACCGCATTCTTCAGGGGCAAGATGAGCAACGAGTTGATGTCCAAAGAAATCAAAATCAATCCATTCGTCTGAACTGCGCCCTTCTGAACAGCCTAAGGTAGTGCCGTAAAAACTGCGAGCTGCCGCTAAGTCATTAACTGGAAAGGCAAGATGGAATGGCTGGATGGTTGACATGGATACCCTTATATTTACTTTGGCTATAGTTTTTCAAGCTTAAAAGATTAATTAATACAAAGTTTAGTATATTTGCGATATAAAAATATTGTGCCAAATAAGAGACATTTACCCATGACAAGCAATAACAGTAAAGATAAAAATCAAGCTCCCGAAAGTGGCTTGCGTAAGGGCTTAACAAGTTATGGTGATAAAGGCTTCTCTTTATTCCTACGTAAGGCATTTATTAAAGGTGCCGGGTATACCAATAGCGCTTTAGATCGGCCCGTCATCGGCATTATCAATACTGGAAGTTCATATAACCCTTGTCATGGAAACATGCCGCAATTGATTGAGGCTGTGAAACGGGGTGTGATGTTGGCAGGTGGGTTGCCGATGGATTTCCCAACCATCTCCATTCATGAAAGTTTTGCCGCGCCAACCAGTATGTATTTGCGCAATCTCATGTCCATGGATACGGAAGAGATGCTCCGTGCCCAACCGATGGATGCAGTGGTCATGATTGGGGGTTGCGATAAGACTGTGCCAGCTCAAATGATGGGTGCAGCTTCTGCAGGCTTGCCAGCAATTCAGTTAATTACCGGTTCAATGTTAACGGGTTCTCATCGTAGTGAGCGTGTGGGTGCCTGTACGGACTGTCGTCGCTATTGGGGGAAATTCCGTGCTGGTGAAATTGATGAAGTTGAAAAAGATGAGGTGAATGATCAATTGGTAGCGAGTGTAGGGACTTGTTCTGTAATGGGTACCGCTAGCACCATGGCTTGTATATCTGAGGCCCTAGGGATGACTGTGCCGGGTGGCGCTACTCCCCCGGCAGTTACTGCAGACCGCATTCGGATTGCAGAAGAGACGGGCACACGTGCAGTCCAAATGGCAAAAGATGGCTTAACTATTGATAAGGTACTCACCGCCGATGCATTTGAAAACGCCATGCGTGTGTTGTTAGCGATTGGCGGATCAACCAATGGCATTGTTCACTTGGCTGCAATTGCAGGTCGTATGGGTTTAGAAATTGATTTAGATGCTTTGGATAAGATGGGTGATGAAACCCCGGTTCTAGTTGATCTCAAGCCTTCCGGTGATCACTACATGGAGAACTTCCATGATGCTGGTGGTATGGCTACTTTGCTGCGCGAGCTAAAGCCTTTACTGAAGCTGAATGCTATGACGGTAACGGGTCGAACATTGGGCGAAGAAATTGATGCCGCCCCACCGAGTTTTAAGCAAGATGTAGTGCGCCCTTTTAGTAATCCAATTTATCCACGCGGCAGTATTGCTGTTTTACACGGCAATTTAGCTCCTGGTGGCGCCATCATCAAACAGTCGGCTGCTCACGAAAAATTGATGGAGCATGAGGGTAGAGCAGTTGTATTTGAGAATTCTGAGGATCTTGCCAACCGAATTGATAGCCCTGATTTAGATGTCACTGCAGATGATATTTTGGTGCTCAAGAATATTGGCCCTAAAGGTGCACCAGGTATGCCTGAAGCGGGATACATCCCGATTCCGATGAAGCTTGCGCGTGAAGGCGTGAAGGACATGGTCCGCATCTCCGATGCGCGCATGAGCG
>NZ_NCFJ01000259.1:0-3596 GCF_002281105.1 Polynucleobacter sp. 35-46-11 | reverse complement strand
AGTTCTTAGTTCTTGAGATAGAGCCCTTAAGGGGCTCTATTTTTTTGTTCACTCATTATTAATCAAGTGTTCAATCAACTTCTCAAATTTGGCTTCATCAAAATGTAAATTATCAAAGCGCTGTATTGCAATATGCCCTGGAGGATTAACTCTGCGTTTGGTGTATTGATCCCAGTGCTTGAGTTTGTATTCATCTCGAGGGTCTGCGCGCTTTTCCATACGACGCTTTGCTTCGCTTTCATCGAGATCTATCCAGGCGATTTTGATGCTAGATACACTGGGTACTCCAAGCTCCTCGGGATTGAACATCCGTCCGCTTTGTATCTCGCTAGAGAATGGACCTACTAGGATGACATTGACGCCAAGTTGGAGGTTTTCTTTGGCGATGGCGATGAGGCCTGCATATTCCCAATCCCTGAGGTTCTGAAGATAGAAGGGGCTATCGCGATCATTGGGATTATTGGTAGTGAGCTCCATGACATGGGCACTATAGGCGCCGTAGACTGTATCTTTATCTAAGAAGAAAAAGTCCTCACCGGTCTTTTCCACTATTAGGGGTAGAGCCTTTTTAGCTAAAGTAGTTTTACCGGTGCCCGCATGGCCTGCAAAGAGGATAAGTCGTGGTGCGCCAGGGCTGAGCTTACAGGTCATTTATCGCTTTATTTGGGTGTATTGCCTGGTTAAATTCTACTTCTCAATCCCATGTTTATTGGAAATATCACCACTTTGCTTGAAGTGACGATAATGTCGCCATGGCTTTAATCGTACTCACTGATGCAAAACTGGCTTTTGGCCACGTTGACCTCCTCGCAAATACTGCTTTCTCATTGGAATCTGGGGAGCGTGTTGGCTTAATTGGCCGCAATGGCACTGGCAAATCCTCTCTATTGAAGATCTTGGCTGGCATAGAAAAAATGGATGATGGTTTGCTGCAATATCAGCAAGGCCTCCGCATTGCCTATGTTCCTCAAGAACCAATATTTGAGGCTGAAGAAACTGTCTTTGATGCCGTATCCAAGGGTGTAGCTCAGGCCAAGGCGCTGCGCGAAGAGTATGAAGCCCTGAGCGTAGGAGAGTGGGACGATGCCGCTCACCATCGCCTTGATGAAGTGCAATCCCAATTAGAGGCCTTAAGCGGCTGGAACTGGGAGCAGCGCGTTCATGAAACATTGGATCGCCTGCATTTAGAGGCTGATGTCAAGATTAATACCTTATCGGGTGGAACGAAGAAGCGTGTTGCCTTAGCTCGCGCTCTTGTGGAGATGCCGGATGTATTGCTATTGGATGAGCCTACCAACCATCTTGATTTAGATTCGATTTCTTGGTTGGAGGATTTACTTAAAGAATACAAAGGCTCCGTAATTCTGATTACCCATGATCGCGCCTTCTTGGATAACGTTTGCACGCAAATTGTAGAGCTTGATCGTGGAATTTTGCGCACCTACCCAGGAAATTTCTCGGCGTACGAAGTATTGAAAGATCAGGAGATGAATTCCGAATCTTTGGCTAATGCACGCGCGGATAAATTACTCGCCCAAGAAGAAGTCTGGATTCGTAAAGGTGTAGAGGCGAGACGTACTCGTAGTGTTGCGCGAATTGCGCGCTTAGAAGCACTGCGAACTACTCGCTCACAAAGACGTGATGCGGTTGGGCAAGTCAAGCTTGCAGTTTCTGCGGGAGATAGAAGCGGCAAGATCGTTGCGGATCTTCAGAATGTTTCTAAGTCTTACGATCGCCCGATTGTGAAAGATTTCACAGCAACCATTTTGCGTGGCGATAAAGTTGGTCTGCTTGGTCCTAATGGTGCAGGCAAAACTACGCTTCTCAAATTAATACTGGGGACGATCGCACCAGATTCTGGAACGGCAACCATGGGCACTCGCATTGAGGTAGCCTACTTTGACCAGATGCGCGAAGGCTTAGATCTCAATGCTTCACTTGAGGACTACATCAGCCCAGGTAGTGAGTGGATTGAAATCAATGGCAATAAGAAGCACGTTAAGAGCTATCTAAGCGATTTCTTATTTGCACCAGAGCGTACTAATTCACCAGTCAGCACTTTGTCTGGTGGAGAGCGTAACCGTTTATTGTTGGCACGCTTATTTGCCCGCCCTGCAAACGTCTTGGTTTTGGATGAGCCAACCAATGACTTGGATATCGACACTCTGGATTTACTCGAGCAATTACTCCAAGACTACAAAGGTACGGTGTTCTTGGTCAGCCATGACCGCTACTTCTTGGATAACGTCGTGACCAGCATCATTGCTAACGAGGGTGATGGATTCTGGCGTGAGTATGAAGGTGGTTACGAAGACTGGAAGATCCAGAAAGCGCGCTCAGATAAGATCCGTGCGGCCAATGGCGGCGCTAAAGCTGTTGAAAGATCAGAGGTAAAGCCAGAGGTAAAAGTTGAATCAAAACCCGCCGCTGTAAAGGGTGGCGTGAGCAAGCTCAATGGGAAAGAACGGTTGGAGCTAGAGGCATTACCTTTACAGATTGAGACGCTTGAGACGGAGCAAGCAGATATTGGTATTGCGATGAGCAACCCCGATCTTTATAAAAACGAACCTGAATTGGCCGCGAGTATGCAAGCGCGTTTATCTGAAATTACTGCAGAGCTAGATATCAAGTTACAACGCTGGGAATTGCTCTTAAGTCGTTCAGAATCTTAATTTGATTTGATCTGATTGGTTTATGACTTGCTCAGCACCATAGTCAAAAACCTGGAGATATCTACCAGCTCATCTGGGTGAAGAGAGTGTTCCATCGGGTAGGTATTCCAGTCCACCTGATAGCCTAATTTTTCTAGGACATCAGCTGAAGCTTCAGCACGTTCTGGAACGATCACAGCATCCCAAACACCATGCGCCATAAAAATCGGTGTTTTGCTATTTGCGTCACTTCTCTCGACTGCAAGTGATTTTGCTAGGGGTAGGTAGCCTGATAGTGCCATGATGCCTGCCAGTGCGTGTGGAAAGCGTAGGCCGACCTGTAAAGACATGGCACAGCCCTGTGAGAAGCCTGCTAAAACAATTTTGTCATAGGCAATGCCACGGCTTGCTTCTCGCTCAATTAGCTCCGCAATAGCTGTTGCGGACTTGTGAATACCGGCAATATCTTCGCGGGCATTAATATCTCTTTCGGTAATGTCATACCACGCTGGCATAAGGTAACCACCATTGACAGTGACTGCCATAGAGGGCGCACTTGGAAAAACAAAGCGTATGGCAGGGCACTCAGACAGATTGAGTTGAGGAATGATGGGTACAAAGTCATTGCCATCAGCTCCTAGTCCGTGCAGCCAAATGACAGAAGCGCTTGGATTGGGGGCGGTTTCAATTTCAATGCAAGGCAATGTGGCCATGAATTTTTATCCTAGATTTTCACGAAGCAACTGATTGCGCAGGCGACTAATTTCTTCCAGAAGATCAAGCGCTAAAGCAACTCCAGGCGTATTGAGTTCTAGATCATGAGTTAAGCGAGCAGCAGTCTTTGCACGCTTTAGAGATTCCCCACTAAAACGCCAGTCTTCAGGGGATGAGCCAGTAGGGCTCAATACTCCCTCTGTTACCCATGACATGATGAGATCCTCGGGC
>NZ_NCFJ01000258.1:0-3615 GCF_002281105.1 Polynucleobacter sp. 35-46-11 | reverse complement strand
CTTCATATTCGATCGGGTTAATGATTCTTCAAATAGTTCTGCAAATGATTCAGACATTTATATATTCACTTTGTGCCGCCAGAAGGCCTGACGGGTTAGGTTAAAAAAGCCCCAAGAAACACGCTAAATTAGAAAATCGCGTTGTAGAGTTCCTTAAGACGCCAAAACAACTTCTACTACTGTTTACTGCCCACCAAAAACTAAGCTATTTTCGATTGATACCAATCTAAAACCGTCTTAACCGCTTGATCTATCGATAATTCCGATGTTTCTAGCACCTTGGCTCCGTCTGCAACTAACAAAGGTGCAGCACCTCGACTACTGTCTCTGGCATCGCGCGCTTGTAAATCCTGCAGCAAGTCGTCTAGTTTAGCAGAAATTCCCTTAGCTATCAATTGCTTATACCGACGTTCAGCTCTGGCTTCAGCGGTTGCAGTGAGAAAAACCTTCAAAACTGCATCGGGAAATATGACGCTTGCCATGTCACGGCCATCGGCCACTAGACCTGGAGAAGTCCTAAAACCATGCTGAACCCCAACCAAGGCCTGCCTAACCTCTGGATGCACTGCAATTGCAGATGCACGCAATCCAATCTCCTCAGTACGAATAGCATCAGTGACATCTTCAGAATTGAGCAGAATTTGGCCATTTTTGAAGGAAATCACCAGTTTTTTAGCCAAAATACCCAGTTCTAGGCCATTTTTGGTATCAATCGATGCTTTTTGACTTCCCAGGGCAACCAGTCGATACAAGGCCCCGCTATCCAAATAATGAAAGCCCAACTTTTCTGCCACCATGGAGGCAACCGTTCCCTTGCCAGAGGCGGTAGGTCCATCAATCGCGATAACTGGAGGCAAGTTCATTAAAAGCAAGCTTTAGGAAACGACCTTTGCAAACTCAGCAAAGTAGGTGGGGAATGTTTTAGCAACACAATTAGGATCATTAATCTGTAGCGCATTAGGGCCAAAAGCGGCCAGTGAGAAACACATCGCCATGCGGTGATCATCATAAGTATCAATGCCCTCCGCAGGAGACTTCCAGTCAGTGGGTGACTGAGGGGCTTGCACCACGATGTAGTCAGTACCCTCCTCAACGATAGCACCCACTTTTTTCAACTCTTTCGCCATCGCTGCAATGCGATCGGTTTCTTTCACGCGCCAACTGGCAATATTGTTTAAGCGTGTTGGGCCTTCAGCAAACAGTGCAGCAACAGCGAGCGTCATCGCCGCATCTGGAATTTCCGTGCAATCAATGGTGATCCCGTTGAGCTTGCCATTCGCATTTTTCACGCCAGCGACTTCAATCCAATCTTCACCAGAAGAAATCTTGGCGCCCATTAATGCGAGTGCATCAGCAAAAGCAACATCGCCTTGAATACTCTCGCTACCCACACCTAAGACGCGTACCGGTCCACCACCAATGGCGCCAAGCGCCAAGAAGTAAGAAGCGGATGATGCATCACCCTCAACCGATAAAGTGCCAGGGCTTTGATAGACCGCCTCAGAAGTCTTAGCAGGGATTACAAATGACTGCGCATCCGGACAATCCACTTTGACGCCAAAGCGTGCCATGAGCTTGAGTGTTATGTCGATATAAGGGCGAGAAATCAATTCACCAATCACTTCAATCCTAACGGGCTCTTTTGCCACCAAAGGCAAAGCCATCAACAAGGCTGTCAAGAATTGACTAGAGACATCACCGCGCACCTTGACAACATCCTTGATCTCAATATCCGCAGCAAGAATCTTGATCGGTGGATAGCCTTCTTGTAATTCGTAATCAATCTTTGCTCCAACTTGTCGCAATCCATCCACTAGATCCCGAATAGGACGTTCATGCATCCTTGGAACGCCAGATAAACGATAGTTGCCACCTTGCATTGCAAGGGCTGCTGTGAGCGGACGAATCGCTGTACCCGCATTACCCATAAAAAGATCTGCGTTTTGTATCGGGAACTTGCCACCGCAACCCTCGACCACGCAGACTTTGTCGGCATGATCGATTACCGATAGGCCTAATTGGCGAAGCGCATTACGCATCACTTGCGTATCGTCAGCATCTAGTAAATTTTTAAGAGTTGTCGTACCTTTAGAAAGCGATGCCAATAACAAGGCGCGATTCGAAATACTCTTAGAGCCTGGCAACACAATCGAGCCTTGAGCTCGCTTAAATGGACCAATCTGGATATCAGGCAAACCACTCATCAAAGTACATCCAAATCTTGACGTGCTTTACTTGCTTTATTAAATAATTTCTCTAAACCAGCACCATCATTTTCAGAAATCAACTTACGCATGTGATTGACGATGAGTAGATATTGATCAAGCTCTTTCAGAACGGCTGTGCGATTACCCAAACAAATGTCGCGCCACATTTCCGGACTTGAAGCGGCAATGCGTGTGAAATCTTTAAAGCCTGCACCAACATGACTTAGCTTTTGATCAGCATCTTCTGAATTAACCACACTGGCCATTAATGCATAAGACAGAATATGTGGCAGATGAGAAACCGCTGCATAGATCGCATCATGCTGTACACAAGAAATCTTTTTGACAACAGAGCCAACTGATTGCCAAAGGCCTTCTATTAAATCCGTATCTTGAGGAGAATTTTCTTGTAGCGGGCAAAGAATCGTTTGTTTACCCACAAATAAATCAGCTTTAGCAGCGCTCGCACCATGTTGCGCGCCCCCAGCAATAGGGTGTGCAGGAACAAATTGGCAAGCCTTCTTACCCAATACTTCCTTAGCAGCCAAAATCACATCGCCTTTAGTGCTGCCAGCATCTGTCAACATAGTCCGAGGCTCTAAGTGCGGCTCGATAACTTCAAAAGCAGCACGCATCTGTGCCACAGGTACACACAAGACAATCACATCAGATTGTTTTGTGGCTTCAACCAAATCAACTATTGCATCAATCGCGCCCATCTTGAGGGCTTGATCTAGATTCTGCGCACTGCGTCCAACACCCAAAACCTGATTAACGACGCCCGCCTTTTTAAGAGCCAAACCAAGGGATGCTCCAATCAAGCCAACACCAACAATGGTGACAGTACCGTAATTACTAGATGGATTAATGATGGCCATTGGCTAATTCAGCTTATGTATTTTTTATTGAATAACTACTTCGCCAAAATATCTTTGAGTGCAGTGATAAAGGCGGCATTTTCTTCGGGCAAGCCGATAGAAATACGCAACCATTGCGGCAAGCCGTAATTTCCGACTGGGCGAACAATGATGCCGCGCTTCAGCAACTCCAGATTAATGCGAGTGCCAGCGCCATCATCCTCACCCACTTTGACCAACACAAAATTGCCAGCCGATGGGAGATAAGTCAGGCCAAGTGCATCAAATGCCTGGGTTAACTGAGCAAAGCCAGCACGATTGAGTTCAAAGCCTTGCTGCAAGAAAGTAGAATCCTGAAATGCAGCTATTGCTGCAGCTTGTGCAAGGCTATTCACATTAAATGGCTGACGAATGCGATTCAGTAAATCGGTCAAAGCGGGCTGGGCAACGCCATAACCAATACGTAAGCCTGCTAAACCATATGCCTTAGAAAAGCTACGAGACAAAATCATATTGGGGAAACGTTTCACCCAAGCAATTGCGTCATAGCG
>NZ_NCFJ01000257.1:0-3616 GCF_002281105.1 Polynucleobacter sp. 35-46-11 | reverse complement strand
CGCAATAGATATTGACGGCATTCTGGGGCGGTAATATGGCGATAAGTGCCCAAAACAATATTGTTTGCCGCTAAAGAATCTGCTGTTGTGAAGAAACCGAGATTGCGCTTAATAATGCGACGCTCATCTTCAGTTAAACCATTAGGATCTTTCCAAAGCGCGATATCGCGATTCATATTGATCTCTTGTGGCATCCAATGGTTTGCGCAACCAGCCAGGTATTTCTCCCAAGCCCACTTATATTTAAATGGAACCAACTGATTCACGTCAGTCTTGGCATTAATTACACGCTTATCGGCAGCGTTGACGCGCAAAGCTGCACCACCAGATAAATCTGCACTCGCAGTTGCTGCAGGTGCCGTAACTTGAAGTGCAATTGCGACCTCGTCCGCTTGTGGGCGTTGTGGCTCTGCCACAACTGGTTGCTGTGCGAGACCTGCTTTTGCTAGTGCCGGCGCAACTTCTTCTTCCCAATTCAACATAACAATCTCCTAAATTCTTTTCTTTTATAAATCAGCAATCAAATACTTACTGACAAGCTTCACATTCTTCAAATCCAGCATCGCCCGGGCGCATTGTGCAAGCAGGGCCATCCAATTCTTGCGCTGCTGATGCATCTGTACCATTAACACCGCCACCGCTAGACACTGCATTTAGCTGGCCACTTGCAACAGTAGACTTCTCAACGTGCGTTGCAGCCATGGTGCGGAGGTAATAAGTGGTCTTCAAACCACGCAACCATGCCAACTTGTAGGTGTCATCCAATTTCTTGCCTGATGCGCCACCCATGTAAATATTGAGTGACTGCGCCTGGTCAATCCACTTCTGACGACGCGAAGCAGCTTCAACTAACCAGCTTGGCTCCACTTCAAATGCAGTAGCGTATAAATCACGCAAATCTTGTGGAACACGATCAATCTTGGATAAAGTACCGTCAAAGTACTTCAAGTCAGCAATCATGACTTCATCCCAGAGGCCGCGATCTTTCAAATCACGCACCAAATACTCGTTTACTACAGTGAACTCGCCTGAGAGGTTAGATTTCACAAACAAGTTTTGGAATGTCGGCTCGATACAAGCTGATACGCCAATAATATTAGAAATCGTTGCAGTTGGTGCGATCGCCACACAGTTGGAGTTACGCATACCAAATTGCTTGATGCGTGCACGCAAGCCATCCCAATTCATAGTGGAAGAACCATCTACCTCAAGGTAGCCACCACGCTCCGCCGCCAACAACGCAACTGAGTCTTGCGGAAGAATGCCACGATCCCACAAAGATCCTTTGTATGTGCTGTAAACGCCACGCTCTTCAGCCAACTCATTAGATGCCTGGTAGGCGTAGTAGCAAACTGCTTCCATTGAAGAATCTGCGAACTTCACTGCTTCATCGCTAGCGTAAGGAATGCGCTGCATATGCAAGCAATCCTGGAAGCCCATGATGCCCATACCAACTGGACGATGCTTCAAGTTGGAATTACGCGCTTTAGCAACAGCGTAGTAGTTGATATCAATCACGTTGTCCAACATACGCATTGCAGTACGAATTGTTTTCTGGAGCTTCTCGTGATCCAAAATCATCTTGCCAGATGCATCGGTAGTCATGTGTGCTGTCAAGTTCACAGAACCTAAGTTGCATACCGCGATCTCGCTCTCGTTTGTGTTGAGAGTAATCTCAGTACACAAGTTAGAAGAGTGAACTACACCGATGTGCTGTTGTGGGCTACGAATGTTGCAAGGATCTTTAAATGTGATCCATGGGTGGCCAGTTTCAAACAACATGCCCAACATCTTACGCCACAATTGTTGCGCCGGAATACGGCGGAATGGTTTCAATTCACCAGCATCTGCTTTTTTCTCATAGGCAACATACGCCTCTTCGAAAGCATTGCCGAATTTGTCATGCAAGTCGGGTGTATTTGAAGGTGAGAACAATGTCCACTCACCACCCTCCATCACGCGCTTCATAAACAAATCTGGAATCCAGTTGGAAGTATTCATGTCATGCGTACGGCGGCGATCATCACCGGTGTTCTTACGCAACTCGAGGAACTCTTCAATATCTAAGTGCCATGTCTCTAGGTAAGCACAAACTGCGCCCTTACGCTTACCACCTTGGTTCACAGCAACCGCTGTATCGTTCACCACTTTTAAAAATGGCACTACACCTTGTGACTTACCGTTAGTGCCTTTGATATGACTTCCCAAGGCGCGCACGTTTGTCCAGTCGTTACCTAAACCACCAGCAAACTTGGACAAGAGTGCATTCTCTTTCAAGGCTTCATAGATGCCATCAAGATCATCATCCACAGTTGTTAAGTAGCAGCTGGATAACTGAGGACGTGTTGTCGCTGAGTTAAACAAGGTTGGTGTGCTGGACATGAAATCAAATGTAGAGAGGATTTCATAGAACTCGATTGCACGACGCTCACGATCCAATTCATTCAAAGATAAGCCCATTGCAACGCGCATGAAGAAAGCTTGTGGCATTTCAATGCGACGGTCTTCAATGTGCAAGAAATATCGGTCATACAAAGTTTGCAAACCAAGGTAGTTGAACTGCAAGTCACGGCTAGCGTTCAAAGCAGCAGCTAAACGTGGCAGGTCAAACTCACGCATACGTGGGTCTAAGAGCTCAGCAGAAATACCTTCGTTGATGTACTTAGCAAAGTATGTGCTGTACTCCGCCTGCATATCGCCTTGCAATACTTCGCGACCTAAAATTTCTTTACGAATCACGTGCATCAAGATACGAGCCGTTACTTGACTGTACGCAGGATCTTTTTCAATCAAAGTACGTGATGCCAAAATTGCAGAGTCATACACTTGAGCCATTGGTACGCCATCGTACAAATTCTTAATGGTTTCAGTAATGATTGGAGTTGCGTCAATGTTGTTGCCGAGGCCTTCACATGCTGCATCGATAATGGTGCGCAAAGCAGCCATATCCAACCACTTCTCTATGCCGTTGTCAGTTACCTTGATACCAGACTCACCAACTTGAGTTGCAGCTTGCGCCTCCCGAGTAATACCTTGTTGTGTTGCACGTTCTTGATTGCGCTTTTCACGATAAAGAACATACGCACGGGCGACGTTGTGCTCACCACTGCGCATTAATGCTAACTCAACCTGATCTTGAATATCTTCAATATGGAAGGTGCCGCCATTTGGGCGACTACGCAACAAGGCGCGCACTACTGAATGAGTTAATAATTCTACTTGCTCACGAACGCGCGCTGAAGCTGCGCCCTGACCGCCATTAACCGCCAAGAATGCCTTGGTAACGGCAATCGCAATCTTTGAAGGCTCAAACGCCACCACAGAGCCATTTCGGCGAATGATTTTGTAATCAGATAATTGAGTTGCTTGACCACCGCCAACACCGCCAGCAACAAAGCCAGCGGAAGGGGCTTGGTTCATAGCTTCGGAGGGGTTCATTCCTGGATTATTTGCGCCGGCAGTCTGTCCTGCTGTCTGGGGGTTGGCATATGTCATATTTTTCCTGCTTATATATAGTTATTTGGACAAAAAATCGTTAAAAAACAATAGGGTATTGCTGTATTCAAACACTACATCTAGTGTCTCGAAGTGTATTTGGTACTAAGTATAGGAAAAT
>NZ_NCFJ01000025.1:0-20628 GCF_002281105.1 Polynucleobacter sp. 35-46-11 | reverse complement strand
TCTGACTCTGATTCCATCGATCTTCAGTTGCTAATGAAATGTCCAAAATTCTATCGACTACATCACTATGAAACCCAGTAAATTGTTCTCGTCTTTGGGGGCTACGGATTGCTAAAAGCGCAATCAAATTAAGAATTAGATCTTTAGTGTTTTTTATAAATGCGCCATTTTCAACGATGTTATTGATAGCAATCGATACATCCGATTCAAATTTAGAGATTTCTTTTTCAATGTAATTTGGATCAATCCCTTCAATCGCAATCCGATTAAAGTCCCTTTCCTGAGCAATATTGGAAATATTGGTGGTGAACGATGCCTGTTGCTTTGCATCAACTACGAAAAGTTGCCTTTTCTTGGGGTGTATGCAAAATCCCTTTAAGTAGCATTGCGGCAAATAATGATGCCTTCTAGGCTCATTCATCTCCTATGCTATTTTCAGCTCGTAAAGGTGATGCTGGAAATCAATAAACAGCTTGCTGATCTCGTCTACATTGCCAAGTGCAGTTTCGGCTTCGGGAATGCCACCATATTTTGATTTGATGATCGTGCTTAGTTTGGCAATATCCAGCTCATCCACACCATCCTGAACGTAGTTTCGAAGAATGAAGCCAATAAAGTCCCTTTGCTTCTCATTGAGCAGTGTATAGATGTTGGTCTCAGCAGCCTTAACCCGATCTTCTCGGGTAATGGGTCGTCTTGCATAGCTTATGTATTCAAGAACATCAAAGAGATCGCTATTCTCGGCATTAATCATCTCTTGAAGCTTAATCAGATCAGACTTGGAGCAACCTTCCTTTTCAAGCTTGTTTAGAAGCTCTTTACGGGTGATAGGGCTTGCCCATAGCTTACGCAATCCTTCTTCGCTACCAAAGATCTCAGGCAGCTTTAAAGCATTAAATAGGCGCTGTACGAACTCTTGGGCGCTGATTGGCTTTCCATCTACGTAGAACATGGTTGAAGCCATGCTTTGAATCTCACGCTCTTTGCCATCGCTTAGCTTGATTCGAACTTTCTTGGCTACTTGATCTTCGGGTTCGCCAATAATCTCGGGCTTATCTTTTGGTGGCGTAGTTGTTCGTGGTGGTTGATCAGTGGTATCAATATCTGACTCAGGCTCACCATCCCACTCGGGATCATTAAACAAATGATAGGCATTAACAAAATCAAGAATCGTGAAGTAGTGCTTGCCTTCGAATAAACGAGTGCCACGCCCTATGATCTGTTTGAACTCAATCATGCTGTTCACAGGACGCATTAAAACGACGTTACGGACGTTTCTAGCATCTACCCCAGTGCTGAGCTTCTGACTGGTCGTTAGGATCGTTGGGAGCTGTTTAAAGTTATCTTGGAACTGGCGAAGGTGCATATCCCCAATTGCGCCATCATTAGCGGTAACTCGAACACAGTAATCGGGTCGCTTGATTGGGGACTCTTGGTTAATTAAGTCCCTAACCATTGCGGCATGAGCTTGGTTCGCGCAAAAGACGATTGTTTTCTCATTGGGATTGATATTGGCAAACATGTCTTGGACACGTTTTCTCTCCCGAGCTTCAATGACGATCTTTTTATTGAAGTCACTCTCTGTATAGACCTTGCCTTCTTCAACTTCACCTTCAAGTACTTCATCGTCAGGCGTGTAGACGTATTCATCCATGGTGGTCTGAATGCGCCTTACCTTAAATGGGGTTAGGAAGCCGTCTTGCACACCTTCTTTAAGGCTGTATTTATAGACTGGCTCACCGAAGTACTTGTAGGTATCAGCGTTATCAACACGCTTCGGGGTAGCTGTTAAACCAAGTTGGTAGGCTGGACTGAAATACTCAAGAATCTCTCTCCATGAGCTTTCGTCATTCGCGCCCCCGCGGTGGCACTCGTCAACAATGATGAAGTCAAAGAAGTCGGCTGGATACTCGCCAAAGTATGGCTTGCCTTCAGCGCCACTCATAAATGTTTGAAATATCGTGAAGAAGATGCTGCCATTCATTGGCACTTCGCCACGCTTGCTGATTTGACTTGGGTTGATACGAACCAAGGCATCTTCTTTGAAAGCGCCAAAGTCTAAGTAAGCTTGATTAGCAAGAATATTTCTATCCGCCAAAAATAGGATGCGTGGGGCGCGTTTGCCATCACGTTGTAGATTCCAGCGAGCTTGGAATAGCTTCCATGCGATTTGGAATGCTACGAAGGTTTTGCCTGTCCCAGTAGCCAAGGTAAGCAAGATACGGTTTTTGTTATCGGTAACCGCTTCCATGACTCGGTTTACGGCGATTTCTTGGTAGTAGCGAGCTTGCTTTGAACCATTTACATCTTCAAATGGTATGACGTTGAATTTCTCAAGCCACTCATTCCTGTCGCCAAAGGTCTTGTGCCAAAGAGCGTCGGGAGTTGGGAAGTCGTTTACCAATCCTTCTTTGCCTGTCTGAAGACAGATCTCATATATGTGGCGACCATTGGCAGAGTAAGTTGTACCAGTCTGCAGCTTATCTCCATAAAGCTTAGCCTGAGCCACACCTTCACCAACTTCAACTTGATCGCTTTTCGCTTCAACTACCGCAATCTTTCTGTTTTTATAGGAAAGAACGTAGTCAGCCTTCATTTGCCCAGCACGAATGCCGCCTGCGCGAATTTCGCCAGCATTAATTGGGAACTCGCGATGGATCTTGGTTTCAGGAACTACCCCCCAGCCAGCATCACGCAGTTGCACATCAATTAACTCGGCGCGGGTATCGGCTTCATTCATTGCTAGTCCTTAACAAGTTCGCCATTGAAGGCTTGTCGTAAGATTGAATTTTTTAATTTGCTTAGGGCAATCAATTTTTGCTTATAACTTGCTTGAAGTATCTCAGCTTCGTTATCGATCGTTTGAATATATGAAATAATTTTTCTCTGAACTAAAAGCGGTGGAATGCTACCTATATTGAGCGCTCTAATATCTTTCATGTTCACATGCTGCACGGTTGCGCCACGCGAATGAGCTAAGAGTTTTGCCTGAATATTTGGCTGAAGTAGCATGAATGCTAAAAAATTTGGCATAAATATATCAGGGCGTGGACGAATTAAGACGGTTCTTTGACCTAAGCATACCTTTATATTTTCAGGTATGACTGCGACGTTTCCTGCAGGCGCTTCTCTTGCAAGGATTAGATCTCCCGCGCGGGGTTGTGCGCGTTTAGTCCATTCAGTGTAGGTCTCTTCTGAAACTCTATAAACATTATCAAGTAAGAGTTTGCCTTTTCCGATATTGGGAGTTCTGATGGAAGGAAAGCCGTCAGACTGGGTTGGCGCTGTCTTGTGCTCACAGTCCACTATTAATTCGCACAACTCAGAAAGTGGCTTTATATTCTCAATCCACCCATCTCTTTGGGCATTGAGAAATAATTCCAGCCCACTATCAAACAGTGCTTCAGAATTCTTGATGTTAGCCTGAGTAGCCGTTATTGCCTTGTCAATTTCAATAAAGATAGCATTAATTTTTTCGACGATTTTCTTTTGCGTCAAAATTGATGGGAGTGGAATTGGGATAAGTTTTAGCTGCCCTTGGTTTAGCTTTGGTACTGTTAAGCCCGACACATACTCTTTTAGGTCTTTGTAATAAAAATAATAGACAAGCCACTCATCTAACAGGACATTTTCAAATGGTTTAAGAACATGAGCATGATTATTGACCCAATACTTTCCTTGGGCAATAAATGCAGTCATATCACCACTGCCCCATTTCGCGCCATCTTCACCTATAAGTACTAACTTATCATCAAAGATGTAATCATTCAGATAATCAACAATGCCAGTAGCCCCGTAGTATGGGTAAATGCCTTCAGTACGATTTCTCTTGGAGATTGGCTTTCTTTTGCTATCCAGTACTTCACATAAATCACCAAGGGGAACTGTTTTCCAATTCAAATCAGCTCCTTGATTGCTGCAATTGCTGCTGTTGCATCTAAATCAAATTCTTCAATTTCTGCCAAAATTTCTTCGGGAGTTCGCTTGTCTGATATGTCTTTTACGTTTGGATTATTGGCTGTTAGATCCCAAGTTTCCGTATTAATATTTGAGACATCAACGCACCAAGAGTTTTCAGTTTCAGCTTGAGTGGCTGATAACGTTAAAAATTCTTCAAGATCACGCTCATTGAGACTATTGGTCTTGCCTAAATTTCTTCCAAGATTGAGCGAGTAGTACCAAACTTTTTGAGTGGATCTACCCTTTTCAAGGAATAGAACAACTGTTTTAACACCTGTACCTGTGAATGCTCCTGCTGGCAATTCAAGCACAGCGTATAGGTCGCACTCTTCAAGTAACTGCTTTCTGATAGCTACGCTAGCGTTGTCGGTATTACTAAGAAAAGTGTTCTTGATCACTACACCACAACGTCCGCCTACCTTCAGAATTTTAATAAAGTGCTGAAGAAATAATAATTCTGTGGCACTCGTACGGATTGGAAAATTTTCCTGTACTTCGGCGCGTTCATTGCCACCAAAGGGTGGATTCGCAAGAATGATGTCAACTTGATCTTTGGCTTGTATGTCTTGCAAGCTTTCGCCAAGTGTATTGGTGTGCATGATGTTTGGCGCTTCGATGCCATGCAGAATCATATTCATTACACCAATGATGTATGCGAGCGACTTCTTTTCTTTTCCGTAAAAGGTTTTACGCTGTAGTTGCTCGAACTCCTTAGCGCTCAACTCTTTGCTATTGCGAAGGTATTCATAGGCTTCACACAAGAACCCTGCGCTACCAACTGCTCCGTCATATACCTTGTCTCCGAGCTTCGGATTAACTACTTTGACGATGGTCTTAATTAGGGGGCGCGGAGTGTAGTATTCACCGCCATTGCGACCAGCGTTGCCCATATTCTTAATTTTGTCTTCGTACAAGCTACTCATCTCATGCTTATCTTCATTGCTGCGGAACTTCAGCTCATCAATCTTGTTAATGGCTTCGCGCATGGTGTAGCCGCTCTGAATCTTGTTCTTTAGCTCATGGAAGATTTCGCCAATCTTGTATTGCAAGGTATCGGCGCTTTCGGCGTCTGCCCTAAACTTCTTCAGGTAGGGAAAAAGCTTGTTATCGACAAATTCCTTCAAATCTTCGCCAGTTAATGCCTTGTTGTAGTCAATCTTGCCGTCCGCTGTTTTGGGGGCTGCCCAAGTAGTCCACTTGAACTCATCGCTAACCAGTCGGGTATAAGTTTCGCCATTAAGTTTGGCAGCGCTTACTTTGTCGTTCTCAAAGTCATCCAAATACTTGAGAAATAGCAGCCAAGAAGTAGCTTCAATGTAGTCCAGCTCACTGGAGCAACCTGCATCCTTGCGTAAGGTGTCATCTAGATTGCGAAAAGCTGCTTCAAACATTAAATGCCTTTATTGATATGGTTTTTAGAATAATAGTTGGTCGAAGGTGAAATCCCCTAGGTAACCATGGCAAAGAAGTACCGTTCCTTCTATATAGTGGTGGTTTAGGTGAATTAGCTACCCTTGGCTTAAAAAGGGGTGGGTAGCCTTGAAATGTGTGTGTAAAACTGTGTGTAAGTATTGGCTTTGTACCTACCTAATACCATATAAATCAAGTGCTTGAGAGCGTTGTTTGCATCCCTGATTCGCCACCATATCAAGAGGCCATTGCCCATCGGCAGTGGCCTTTTTCTTAGGTAATATCGCTTGGGTTCGATCGATGGCTAAATTTTGGAATTTCGTCCTTTTCCAAGTTGGTTGGTTTGCCTGCGTTATTGGGGCGGCCAGTCAACAGGTCTTTTGGCCCGTAGTGGCTACTTTGCTCTATCTTGCAATTCATATCTGGTTTGCACCACGACCTATTTCGGAGCTAAAACTGCTCCTCAAGGCAGCTCTATTTGGGGTGGCAGTCGACACCCTAATGGCTAATTGGGGCTTTTTAAGCTTTGAAAACTCCTGGCCCAGCGCCTATCTCTCGCCGGTATGGATGTGGACTCTTTGGGCCCTAGTCGCCAGCACCATTAATAGCTCTTTGGCTTGGTTACGCGGTAGATCTATCCTAGGAGTGGTTCTGGGCGCTATTGCTGGGCCCATGTCCTACGAGGCTGGGGTCAGAATGGGCGCTGGAGCATGGGGCGCTAATGGCCAAATTGGCGGCCTTATCCTGCTTGGACTGGCTTGGGGTGTTGCTATACCTCTCTTTTTCTACTGGGATCGCACCTCCTCAATCAAGGGTGGCCTAGTAAAAAATCCGTAAATTCCTTTAAAAAGCCGCTTGCAAATAGTACTGTTTTTATATACAGTAACTTCTGAGTTGTTGAAAAGCACGAAAACTTCGGGAAATAGCCCAATACATAGCGAAAAGGAATTAAAAAATGGCCTTGGATGATAAGAAAAAATCAGCCTCATCAGAATTTGACGGTATGAGCGGAGACAAGCAAAAGGCATTGACTGCAGCCTTGGCGCAAATTGAGAAGCAATTTGGTAAGGGCTCAATCATGAGATTGGGCGATGCAGAGATTCATCAAGATATTCAGGTAGTTTCCAGCGGTTCATTGGGTTTAGATATTGCGCTTGGAGTTGGCGGTTTAGCTCGTGGGCGCGTGATTGAAATTTATGGCCCAGAATCTTCAGGCAAGACAACATTAACTTTGCATGCGATTGCAGAGATGCAAAAGATTGGTGGAACTTGTGCCTTTATCGATGCTGAGCATGCTTTAGATGTTCAGTACGCCTCACGTCTAGGTGTAGATGTAAATAATTTGTTGATCTCTCAGCCAGATACTGGCGAGCAAGCTTTGGAAATTGCTGACGCTTTAGTGCGCTCTGGCTCTATTGATTTAATCGTCATTGACTCCGTAGCAGCCTTGGTTCCAAGAGCGGAGATCGAAGGTGATATGGGCGATTCATTGCCAGGCTTACAGGCTCGCCTGATGAGCCAAGCCTTGCGTAAGCTGACTGGCGCGATTAAGCGCACCAATACAACAGTCATCTTTATTAACCAGATTCGTATGAAGATTGGTGTGATGTTTGGTTCGCCTGAAACGACCACCGGCGGTAATGCGCTCAAGTTCTACGCATCTATGCGTTTGGATATCCGTCGTATCGGCAGCATCAAGAAGGGCGATGAAGTGGTCGGTAACGAGACTCGTGTGAAGGTAGTGAAGAACAAAGTATCTCCGCCATTCCGCGAAGCCATCTTTGACATCATGTACGGCGCAGGAATTTCCCGAGAAGGTGAAATTATCGATATGGGTGTTGAAGCCGATATCGTTGAAAAGTCAGGCTCTTGGTATGCCTACAACGGTGATCGCATTGGTCAAGGAAAAGACAATGTGCGCGAGTTCTTAAAAGAGAATCCAGCCATTGCTAAAGACATTGAAGCCAAGATTCGTGCGAAGTTGGGCGTTAAGGCTGGCACAGCAGTAGTCAGCGACGTTTTGAGCGAAGAAGAGGAAGCGTAATTCGTCAATGTCAGAATTAGGCGGCACCGTTAAAAAAAGTAAAAAACAAAGCCCGAGTCTCAAAGCTCGGGCTTTACGCCTTTTATCCATGCGAGAGTACAGTCGCAAGGGGCTGGCAGCGAAGCTCGAAGAATCTGCGGCAAGGATGCTGAAATTCCAGACTCTCAATGAGGATTTTGAGGATGTGATCCCAGCAATTCCGTTGGCCGTCCAGATTGAAGCTGTTTTAGATGATTTTGAGGCTCGTGGCTGGCTTTCCGATCAACGCTTTGCAGAAGCGCTGGTTCGTCGCCGTAGCGAGCGGTTTGGTGCTCGAAAAATACAGGATGAGCTTGCACAAGCTGGGGTGGATAGTTCAAAGACGGCGGATCTACTTAAGAATCTGAAAGCAACAGAATATCAACGTGCTCATGAGCTATGGCTACGTAAGTTTGGTGCATTAGCAACGGAGCAAAAGGAGCGTGCTCGCCAGTACCGCTTTCTGGCTTCCAAGGGCTTCAGCTCAGATATAGTTTCCAAGGTAGTCGCCGGCCGTCCTGACTAGGGCAATTACGGAGCAAATAGGCCATGTTGCCGCATTGCAGCATGATAGACTTATGGAGTCGGCTAAACCGACTTTACTAATCCTCATCGCTTGCAAAAGATACCGTTTCGGGAGTAATAATGAAAATTCACGAGTACCAAGGCAAAGAATTACTACGCCAATTTAATGTGCCAGTTCCAAATGGCATCCCTGCATTTAGTGTTGATGAGGCAATTAAAGCCGCTGAAAAATTAGGCGGTCCAGTCTGGGTTGTTAAGGCACAAATTCATGCGGGTGGTCGTGGTAAAGGCGGTGGCGTCAAATTAGCACGAAGCATGGACGAAGTGAAAAAGTACGCTTCTGAAATTTTGGGTATGCAGTTGAAGACCCATCAAACTGGTCCAGAAGGTCAAAAAGTAAATCGCCTCTTAATTGAAGATGGCGCAGATATTAAAAAAGAGTACTACTTCAGTATTGTTACCGACCGTGGCACACAAAAGAATGTGATCATGGCGTCCAGCGAAGGCGGCATGGATATTGAAGAGGTTGCAGAATCTCATCCAGAAAAAATTATTAAAGTTTTTGTTGATCCATTAATTGGCTTAACTGACGCTGATTGCCAGATTATTGCGAAAGGCATTGGGGTTCCAGATGCTTCTATTCCAATGGCTAGCGATGTGTTCAAGAATTTGTACAAGACTTATTGGGAAACCGATGCGTCATTGGTTGAGATCAACCCATTGATTCTTGAAGGCAACGGCAAGATCAAGGCGCTTGATGCTAAATTCAATTTCGATCCGAATGCCTTGTATCGTCATCCAGAAATCGTGGCGTATCGCGATATCGATGAAGAAGATGCAGCTGAGATCGAAGCCTCTAAGTTTGATTTGGCTTACATCTCGCTTGATGGCAACATTGGTTGCTTGGTGAACGGTGCCGGCTTAGCAATGGCTACGATGGATACCATCAAGTTATTTGGCGGCGAGCCAGCAAACTTCTTGGACGTTGGTGGTGGCGCAACTGCAGAAAAAGTAACAGAAGCATTCAAGATCATGCTTAAGAACAAGAGCGTTGAAGCAATTTTGGTCAATATTTTTGGCGGCATCATGCGTTGCGACGTGATCGCTGATGGCGTAGTTACTGCATGTAAAGCGGTGAACTTGACTGTACCTTTGGTTGTGCGAATGAAGGGTACCAATGAGGAATTGGGTAAGAAGATTCTTGCGGACTCTGGCTTGCCAATCATTAGCGCCGATTCAATGGCAGAAGCTGCTACTAAGGTAGTTGCTGCTGTTGCGAAAAACAAATAATCAAGGAACTTTAATATGTCTATTTTGGTAAATAAAAATACTAAAGTAATTACTCAAGGTATTACTGGTAAGACCGGTCAATTCCACACTGAGAAGTGCCAGGAATATGCAAATGGAAAAAACTGTTTTGTAGCTGGTGTCAATCCTAAAAAAGCAGGCGAGTCTATTTTTAATATTCCAATTTATGGAACTGTAAAAGAAGCTGCTCAGCAAACTGGTGCCACCACTTCTGTAATTTATGTTCCACCTCCTGGTGCTGCTGCTGCAATCTGGGAGGCTGTTGAAGCTGACCTGGATTTTGTGATCTGTATTACTGAAGGCATTCCGGTCAAGGATATGTTGGAGGTACGTAACAAGATGCATGCAAAAGAAGCTGCTGGTGGTAAGAAGACTTTGTTACTTGGCCCAAATTGCCCTGGAATCATTACACCCGACGAAATCAAGATCGGCATCATGCCTGGTCATATTCATAAAAAGGGCCGCATCGGTGTAGTTAGCCGCTCAGGTACTTTGACTTATGAAGCGGTTGGTCAATTGACAGCAATTGGTTTAGGTCAGTCCACAGCAGTAGGTATCGGCGGCGACCCAATCAATGGCTTGAAGCATATTGATGTGATGCGTATGTTTAACGAAGACCCTGACACTGATGCGGTCATTATGATTGGCGAAATTGGTGGTCCAGATGAAGCTGAGGCAGCTCGCTGGTGTAAAGCCAATATGAAGAAGCCAGTGGTTGGCTTTATTGCAGGTGTCACAGCTCCTCCTGGTAAGCGTATGGGCCATGCTGGCGCATTGATTTCTGGAGGCGCTGATACGGCTGATGCTAAGCTTGCGGTTATGGAGGAATGTGGCTTTAAGGTAACAAGAAATCCTTCAGAAATGGCTGCTTTGCTCAAAGCCATGTTGTAATCATAGAAACATGCCGATTCGTCGGCATGTTTTTTGTAGCACCCAGTAGTTAAAACTAAAATATATAAAAGTACGGAGACATTATGGATTTTTCAGCATTTTCAGACGCAGCTTTTTGGGCGGCATTACTCTCAATCATCGTTGCCAATATTTTGTTATCTGGTGACAACGCCGTTGTGATTGCTTTAGCATCCCGCAATTTGCCGCCTGCTCAACAAAAGAAAGCCATTTTTTGGGGTAGCGCTGCAGCCATCATCTTGCGTGTCGTGCTCACGATTACTGCAGTTGCTTTATTAACCCTGCCGTACTTAAAAATTATCGGTGGCCTGCTACTACTTTATATCGGTATTCAGCTTTTGTCTGATAGCGGTGGCGAGGAGCACATGGAGGCTAAGACTAGTATCTGGGCCGCTATTCGCACAATCTTAATTGCCGACTTGGTAATGAGCTTGGATAACGTTTTGGCAGTTGCAGCAGCTGCCCAAAAAGGCCCTGAAGAAACTCGTCTCTTGCTCCTGATTATTGGTTTGGGAATGTCCATTCCATTGATTATTTTTGGTAGCGCAATGTTGTTAAAGGTGATGGAGCGTTTCCCAATCATTATCACTCTAGGTGCAGGCCTGTTAGGTTTCTTAGCTGGCGGCATGTTGGTAGATGATCCAGCAATCAAAGACAGCATTCAGGCTGCGCTGGGGGATGCAAAGCTAGCTTTTGAAGTGGTTGGTATTGCGATTGTGATTTTAGTTGGCACGTATTTTAAGAAAAAGAATGCTGCTAAAGAAGCGCACTAATTTTCTTTCGCGTTAATCAGAAAAGCCGGCCCTAAAAGCCGGCTTTTCTTACATTTGGACATCTTGAGTGTGTTGGGTATAGACTGGATGATGAGGGATTTAACCTCAGGAGCCAATAAAAATGCCCAAGCAAGATCAGCAACGCGATTCTGGATTTACTCTAATTGAGGTAATGGTAGTTGTAGCTATCATCGGCATCTTGGTGGCAGTCGCAGTTCCTCAATACCAGGATTACATCGCGCGTAGCCGCCTC
This sequence comes from Polynucleobacter sp. 35-46-11, assembly GCF_002281105.1. Taxonomy (NCBI): domain Bacteria; kingdom Pseudomonadati; phylum Pseudomonadota; class Betaproteobacteria; order Burkholderiales; family Burkholderiaceae; genus Polynucleobacter; species Polynucleobacter sp. 35-46-11. The sequence continues at coordinate 9,428 of NZ_NCFJ01000025.1, read as the reverse complement.
GTAGAAGGTATGAATCTGTCCTCTGGCGCTAAGCTGGCAGTGACAGAAGCTTTTGCTAGCAGAGGCACTGTGCCAATGGATGAGGCAACCCAGGGCTCCTTTACCTTTGTGCCCACGCGAAGCGTGAAGTTAATTGAGATCACGCCTTCTGGTTCTATTGCCATTGACTTTCAGAACAATGTGGCACCCGACAATAAAAACACACTACATCTCATTCCAACGAATGACCCAGATGCTAATGTTCCCAAGGCGATTGATCTATCCAAGCCAGAAGGATCAACTTGGGCTGGTGGTTGGTCTTGCCGGTCTACTGAGACGAATTTACTGCCACAATTATTACCTTCAGAGTGCCGCCTCACTAAATAGATTCAGGGGCGCCGTAGGAATGCAAATATGCTGCCGAATTGGCAGCATATTCTTGTAAAACTAGAATTAGTTTATGTATGCGTAGTAGGGGCCAACTGCATTATTACTGGCCCTACCAGTAATGCCAAAGTACACCGATTTTCCATAAAAAAATGGCAAACCCCAGTCAAATCGATTTTCTAATATACCGCCTAAGTTAGAAAATGCAGTGTTGCCAGTACTTACTAAGGCATCTGCGTTGGCTATTGAAAAGTTGATCGTACCGGTCATAAAATTTTGAAGTGGAACCGTGGCCACATAGGACTGTGTGGTGGCAGGGCAATAAAACCCAATACTATAAGTGCAAGTTTTTAATGTGGCGGCTTGATTGCCTGCCGGGAAAAATAAGCCATTGCTGCCGCTATCTATAAAACTTTGCCTATAGTTAACACCATTAAATTCGGTAACGAATAAGCCAGAGCTATTGGTGGGAATAATACTTGCGCCATTTGAGGAATTATTGGATTGAGTATCAATTCCAAAATATAAAGATCCAGTGGTGGTGCCTGCCCCTGAGGTGCTGATACCGGGTAATTGCATCACAACACCATTGTTGTTGATTGCAAATGCAGCAACTGGATTCTGAACCTGTGAGCTTGCTGCCAAGGTGATTGCTACACAGTTTGATGTTTGATTTGATGGGCAAGCATAGTAACTTTGGCCATCTGAAATTAATAGGCCTATCCCAAGAATGCCATTCGCTTTTAAGGTTGAAGTTGATTGTAGGGAGGGTAAGCCATTGCTGCAGCCGGTCGGAGTGGTGAGGTAATTGGGGTCAGCGATGACTTGGATTGGGATGGTGCTAGCTAGCTCCGAACTCATCTTGATATCAGCTGCTTTGACTGGCCCCCAAGTAACTCCAGATATAAAGGTGGCGCACTCTACAACAGGTGCATCTCCATAAGTTTGAGGAGTTAATTGCAATGTTCCAAGCGTTGAAGAAAGGACTCTAAGGCCTGTTGAGCCAGTATCTAGAAGGATATTGCTAATCGTTTGACATTGAGTTGTGCCGGGCTCACAGATCTTGATACTCACGTAAGGGAGATTGACATCATTCCCGTAAATATTTTGCACGCTAAGGCTGATCGCATTTGGGGCGAGATTGTTACTAAAGTACTCATTTGCCTGGATGGGGGGGTATCGAACCGGAGTTGTTAGATGCAGTGTCTCCGCCCCCACCTCCGCATGAGGCCAACATGAGTAGCAGGAGGCAAACACTAATTTTGTTGCGCGAGAAGGAGAACTTCATTGCCCAAGGCTGCTGGTAGTGAAATCGGACGGAGCTTGTTTGGGTAAAAAGGCAAATCCCTGAAATGCACCCATCATCCCGGATGACTGAATCACAACATTTTCAGTAGTGCTAAAAATTGAACCGCGAGACTGTTTCAGTGCCGCGAGGTAGTTTTTGAAATAGCTACCCAAAATGATCTGCAGGTTTGGAAGGCTTGGACCACTCCAACTCACTGCATAAACAACCCCAGTACTTGAGAGAAATTCTTTAAGAATAGTTCCAGATGCTAGAGTTTGTATATAGACCGTAGTGCCATTCTTTGTATCAGTAGTTAACAGAGAGCCAAACTCCTTTTGTTCCGCCAATACTGAAGCCGCATTACCGCCCAATTCTGCTCTCGAGATGCTTGGAATGAGGAGTGCGGAAAGGATTAGGGCAGTAGAAATTTGGGTATAGCGTTTTTTGATAGTCAAGTTGTTCTCAGCATGAGCTCTAAAATTTAGCTAAAGGTGCCAATATTTTCTTTGGCAACTAGTACCCAGTATGAGCTTAATGATCAGGATTTGCTATGACTATCAGGCTTTACTTAATAACCCTCTGGAGATGCTTGGGGTGGGGCGAGTTGCAAAAACATATGTGTGCATCCATCGATAGGAGGGGTGCCTGGGGCTAAGCTTAATGGGGGCCTCACCTCTTCTAAATAGCTGTCAGGATGAAGGTTTTACATTCCCTCTAGCCAACCTTCCACTCCCCTGAATTCCCGCCACTTTTCTCCAGCAGGTGGACATCACCCATCACCATGCCTCTATCAACCGCTTTGGCCATGTCATAAATTGTGAGGAGGGCTACTTGGACTGCAGTAAGAAACCTAGTAAAAACATAGAACTAAGAAATTAAAACAACTGAAACCTAAACCTATCGGGTTAAAAAATTAGTCCAATAAGGACAACGTTAGGTCAAGCATAATCCACATCAGACCTGTATAGAAATTTCATCAATTAAATATGTGATTTCTTTATCTATGCCTTAGGCAGGTGGGTACATAGGGGTGGCGACTGGACAACTCAAGACTGTATACGGGGGGTGTCTTGAGGTATCCCGTAAAGAGCGCCCGGCAAAAAACTAAGCATACACACGTTGTACTTTGACTTAGCCTCTAATCTGCATCTTGATCAAGCCACTTGCTGAATGACCCGCTGGGTGTAAATCTGCAAATAATTTTTTGTGGCTTGTATGTCCCATCGGTAATTTTTGCCTGGGTAATGGCATTGGATATAGCTCTTTTTGCGGTGAATCTTGCGGAAAGGGTGGGGACATCTTCTGTGTGATCTGAGTAATCATCTGCTGGGTTAGTGTTGTTCATATTTACCCCTTATAGTGTTGTAGTTAGAAGTTTCATTAGCTAGAGATCTCTAGGGTGTCGTGAAACAATCCCCACTATTAGCATGACATGTTTGTAGAGATATTATGTAAAGCAAAAGCGCTTGCAGTTGCTAATACGGTTGACTCTACTTCAGCACCCTTATCGACCGGTATTAGGTCTTGATAGGGCAATGCAAGAAGTTGAGGTAGCAGCAAAATTACTATTTGAGCGGCAAGAGCTAGCATCCATAGTTAACGAGCAGTAGGGTGGGGTAAGTCGGAATACTTATGGCAACACTAGATAAATATGAAGTATTTATCAAAACACTAGTTAGGGTAATAGCAGATCCCAAAGTACATTTTTTTTGGTCTACCACCACAAGGAATGCTGTGACAAACACTGGCCTTTTAATTAATTTATGTGGCAGTAAGACCGCTTACCGCTCAGAGCCACCATGAAAGCATGTGTTTAATATTTACTAGCAATCGTTTCAAAGGTTTGACGCTCTGCAATAAAAGCCTGCACAACAATCGGATCAAAAGCAGTGCCACTATTAGTAACGATCTCGCTATAGACCTCATCCATAGTCCAGCGTTTTTTGTAGGGTCTATTAGTAATTAATGCATCAAATACATCAGCAACCGTCATAATGCGTGCCTCGATGGGGATTTCTTCTCCTCGTAAATTCCTAGGGTAACCCGAACCATCCCACTTCTCATGGTGTGCCCCGGTTACCTTAATAGCAGTAGAAATTAACTCCATTTCAACCTCTTCTGACTGCGATGCAATCAAAATAGATTCTCCAATCATCGGGTGACCATAGACGAGCTCTCGCTCCTCCTCCGTGAATCGGCCCTCTTTGTTGAGTATGTGATCCGGAATACCCACCTTGCCCAAATCATGCAGTGGCGCCACCTTGATCAATCTGTCAATATGTTCCTCAGTCAGGGTTTGCGTATGGTGACCCATACTTTTTAGTCGATTTGCTAAAACCCGAACATATTTTTGGGTGCGCATACTATGACCGCCAGTCGCATCATCCTTTGCCTTGGATAAAGCATTTAATGCGACGAGCATCTGATCTTCTCTTACAGAAATTGTATGTTTGGCAGACTCTAGATCATGAAGATATTGATTCATTGGTTTAGTCACCAACCACATTACAACTGGAATGGTAATGAGCGTAAGCAGAGCCACGTCCAGAATGACAGAGGCGAGGGTTGATAGCGCTCCAAAATAGGGTATTAAAAACATAATCAATGCTTCGCCAATACAGATGCTGACAATCAAAATAAAATTGAGTCTCTTGATCGGATTAATTTTTTTTGACATAAGGGCCTGCGCTTTCAGTATGGATATAAAAAGGTTGCGTTGATTGCTGCCTATAAACCCAACCTTGGTGCTACTTGATTAAAAAAGACAGTGACTGTTACGATTTTTATAATCTCACTTCAAAAAATAGTCACTATGGCCTCTTGGTCTCTAAGTTATCTTCAAAGAGCTGAACTTGATTTTTCCCATTGAACTTGGCGTAGTACATGGCTTTATCAGCATTAGAGCTAAGAGTGGCTTCATCTTCCCCATGCTCAGGATAAATAGCTATACCAATACTAGCCCCTGTAATGAGCGTCTTACCCTCAATACGCAATGGCTCCAAAATGAGCGTCCTTATTTTTTCTGCTACTAATTGCGCACCTTCTGTGGAATCGATATGACTCAACACCACGACAAACTCATCGCCGCCAATACGAGCCACTGTATCCGATGCTCGAACGGCGCTCAGTAAACGACTGGCAGCAGTTTTAATTGCTTCATCACCTGATGCATGCCCCTCTAAATCGTTGATTCTCTTAAGATTATCCAAGTCAATAAAGATCACAGCCAATTTCGTTTTATTGCGATGCGCAAGCGAGATGGCTAACTTTAAGCGCTCTGTCAGTAAGAGTCGATTGGGTAACTGGGTAAGTGGGTCGTGGTTTGCTAAGTGGAGGTGCTTTGAAGAAAGTTTTATTGATTTTAGCAATAAGATAGTGGCGATAAGGATGACAGCTAAGCCGAGGAATAAGGTGTAAGCAATATTCAGAGTGCTCTTTCGCCAAGCACTAGCATACAGCTGCTCATCTGCTGCAATGGCGATGATAAATGGATATTGAGAAGATTTTCTGAAGGACAGCAAACGCTTTACGCTTGCTCCATCACCAATTTCACTAGCGGCATTGGTTATGAAAACCTGGCCAAATAGCTCTGGGTTTTGTATGACTTTATTAAGGGCTACGTTCTTATTGATCTTACCGATCCGCTCTTCGGTATGAGGCCACCTGGCGAGAAGGGTTTGATCATCTTTAAAGAGTGCAATTGCAGCGCCGACTCCAAGGTTATTGCCGACTGCCTCATAAAGCTGTGAGAAAGTTTCGACCGATATGCCAGTTATGGCTAAACCTATAAACTGCTCATTAGCTCCAATAATGCGTTTTGCTAAGTAAAACACCCACTTTCCATTGCCTTTGTTGTGCACAGGCTTGCTATAGAACACGGCATCAGTACTCGTTTTGCTAAGAAACTGAAAATAATCACGCTCGGAAAGGTCTATTTGCGGCGCCGGATAAGAGCGAGAAAAGTTGATGACTTTACCTTTGGCATCAACGTAGGTTGCTACATCTATTAGTGGATTGGTGGCAGTCTTTTTTTGTAAATTAAGAAATTGATCTTTGGAGCTGACAAACTTGACATACTCTTGTTCTGTTTTTACATCAGCCGCTTTTACTTCGGCAATCATGTTATCTAGAGCCGAATTGGCAGAGTATATTGTTTGGTTTAGCTGCTCAGTAAGCACCAATGTTAAGCTCGAGATCTGCGAAGAGCGATCATCTATTGTGTTTTGCCGCAATAAATAAAACGATCCTACTGCGCTTAAGATAAAGATGAGCGCTAGAAATAATGCGCCAATTATTATCCGTTGCTTATTGAAATTAAGAACCATATTTGATTGTAGCTTCTGAAGGGCGAGAAGTTGGTAATTTGCGAATATCGTCGTGAGGTGCGGCAATTAATCGGTGCTGATACATAAAGCATCAAACTAGGAAGACATTTATAGTAGAAATAAACTACTCTATTAATAGAAGTCTGTGTAGACTGATTGACTCTGCTCCGGAATTATCACCCGCCGCCAGCGCTTGTCGGGGAGCTTATCGTGCGGATGTTAAATCTAGTCAGTAATTTCATTATTTATTTCAGTTACTTAGCCTAAGCCCATGCCCGTATTGAATTGATCCCTCAGTATTTCGCAGGTGGCGTTGACCAAAGTCCGATTTGTGCCGATGTCATATAAATTACAAATACTGTTATGGCGAACACCCTTCAATCGCTGTACCAGTGATATCAAGACATTTTCGCAAATATTTTTGACCTATCGGAACAAGCTTTTTCAATCGTTTTTTATGCACACCCTTTCCACTTGGAAATTGATTGCATACGGCTGCAACTTCAGCCTCAAACTCTGCTGTCGTAGACTCAAAATTCTTTCCGAGTTGGTGATCCGGGTCTAATATGTCAAAAGCCACAAACACTGGTGCTAACCTTTCGATAATTCGGCTTGGAAAATCCTCAATCGTGCTGCATACAGGTCTGATATCCCCTATGAACTCTTGCTTTCCGTTAAGCAGTTCGCTACTTAATTTGTATTCCATGTATTTATGGATCTCTTGGGCATGATGTTTAGCTAGTCTGACCTTTCCTTCTATGGGTTGGCAGGCAATCTCAAACTCTCGCCATTTTTTCTGTTTCAGTGATTTTTGACCTTTATAGTCTTTGCAAAAGTCTTCATAATTGCATGTCGGTAGCTCCTCAGAATCCCCCAGCCTTGCGGCCACTCTTGCTGCAATAATTTTTTCTTTGTCAATCATTTTTCTGTTCCTATAAATTTCCAATAACGTTGATTTCGGCTGGCATTAGTCCAGCTACGCTTATGTTTAAACCCATGCTTTCGTAGTAGCTGAGCCACTTCTTGCAGTGCAGGGCGAGTTCGGTATTTTCCAGTGAGGGATGCTAGTTTGATGACTTCTGTAGTCGTGTGCGGCCTTTCTAGCTGCGCTGGAGTTAGCGATTGAATCCACTGCACTAACTTTTCCTCTAGTGTGTATATGGGTGGGGTTTTAGGTTTTACTGAGGCGCTCTTTAGATTAGATTTCTCAACCTCTTCTTTTAGGCGTTGAATCTGAAGATATAGCGGCTCGTTAATGAGTGGTGGCAGCATCTGGTTATCTGACATGATTGCCCTATCCAAAATGTCCAAAACTAGGATTTATCAACTTTATGGTCTTGGTCAAATGTCCAAAATGTCCATTCCACCTATATAAGGTGGAATATTTTGACTGTGATTTTTTTGACACTAATCTAGCCATACCACCCCCTCATCATTCTCAAGAGCACCATTCAAGTGACCACCATTAATAAGCCCCTGAATAATGGCCCTTGCTCTATTTCCCCGTTGATTGGGCTTGGTAGCTGTTAGGGTTGGCTTAATGATGTCGATAGCACCTTCAACGCTTATTTTGGGAGCAAGCCTTAATTTTTCCTTAATTGCCTTCAAAGCATTCTTTTGAATTGCCCCACTTGGTTCGGGTTTTGTGAATACTAGATTGTGATCTTGCTCTACTACGCAGGAGGTGATTTCATCGCCATCGGCATCTAATCCCAATTTAATTACTTTGAGAGTAAATCCGCGACAAATACCATCCTTTCCATCTTTCGATTTTTCTAGTAACCAGGATTTTTTATCACCCCCTGTAACCTCTATATTGGCATCCAGCGCAGCTTTGAGACTCGAGTGGCCTCGTAACCCCTGGGCTGCATTCTTGCCTGTGTGGTGGATGATGATTACCAATCCATCGGTGAGCTCTTGGAGTAGCTTTAAATGCGCAATGTTGTTGCTCATATCAACCGAAGAGTTTTCATCTGACCCTGGGCTTGCTTGATTGAGTGTGTCGATCACAATAACCCCATTACCCATGTTCTCAGCATTAATTTGATTGGCTAGCTCGACTACCTCTCCTTTAGTTTTTAAATTGAAGTTATCAGTAATGATTTTTAAATTAGCTAGTGGCACTGAGCCATTTTCTTTTTGCCAAGCAGCAATACGGGTTCTTAAGCCTGACTTACCTTCTAGGCCTATGTAAACAACAGGTCTATTCTTGACCTTAAATCTAAACCAGTAGTCTTTGTGTTCAATAGCCGTCATCAGATCGAAGGCTAGAAATGATTTTCCACAGCCGCTGGGGCCATAGAGTGCAGCTAAGCCTTTTTCCGGGAGGATTCCTTTTACAATCCATTCGGTACTTGTAATTGCTGCTAGTTGATTGGGGCTTAAGAGATTAAATTTACCCCTAGTTTGTAAGTTGCAACCCCCATTCCCCTTGGCAGATCGAATCTCAGCTACTCTTTTGTAAAGTGAGCTGATAGTGATTGGGTTTTTATGGCCAATATTGTAGGAATACCATGCCTTTTCAAAGCCTTCATCGGTATATCGTGCACTTTGTTGTGACCATGAGCGAGCTATATCTTTCCCAGAAGACCAGTTAAGACTTTTGATTGCCCAGATACTCGCCAACCAATAATCAACAGCGGGAGTGTTTTGAGCATCATAAAAACTGCCAGTTCCTCTACCTACATCGGGTGATAGGTCGGCTAAAGCAAGCTGTAATTTTTCGATTTCCTGAGGGGTTTCGGGTGGCGTGCATGCGAATGAGGGCATTGCAAGGTGGGGGGTGTACCCAGTTAAGTATTCAGGGGTATCGCCAAAACTTTGGATGGCCTGACTGCCCGCTAGAGATTCGAGCATAGAGCTTGTAATTTGTATCATGACAATACCCTTGCCATACGATATGGCCTATCTAAAGAAGCCTTGCCCTTGTAGGCAATGGTTCCGGGTACTTTGGTAATGCGTGAAGCATTAAATACACAAGTATCTATTTTTACTATGCTGGTATCAAATCGGTTTGCCAATTCTTTGAGGCTACTTTCGACTAATCCCTTGTGCTTAGCGTCATTGGGTAATTGACCAAGCTTGTAATAAAGGTGGTAGCCATTTCCGCTAAGCACTTTTATGGGCTCGCCCCATCCTTCCCCAGCTAGGTAGGTAGATATATCTTCGCTTAGTGAGTGGGCGGCTTCTAGTTCTGCTTGGTTAGCAGGTTCCTTGCTCGCTGTGGCTCTATCAATATCAATTAGAAGTAAATCACGATGAGCAATATCCTCATCTTTAGCTGACTGGCCGTTAAATGACTCTTTGATGGGGTTCATCACAACATAAATGTTGTACCCCACTTGATTTAGCTTGATTGCCTCATCTTCAAAAGCCTGTTGGAGCGTATCAATATCAATAAACTGGTCTGCCCTATAAATTTTTGTGATGGGTGACTTATTGGATGCTAT
>NZ_NCFJ01000256.1:0-3626 GCF_002281105.1 Polynucleobacter sp. 35-46-11 | reverse complement strand
AATGCAGGCGCGCGCCTGAAAACTGTCTTCTAATCGCGGGTCGCGGCATACGGCACACCAACCCTGCGCCTCATTACAACGGGGGAGGGGCAACCCCGGGAGTCTATTAAGGGCGACTCCAAGCTCCACGATTCACGCCTGAATCAGGCTTGTCTCGGGCCAATAAATTGGCTAGAGCGTTGATTATACGGCACAAGTTGAAGGACAATGGGGTATTGTTAAGTCCCTTGTCGACCCCCGTCGGGGTGGCAAGAGAGATAAATCATGAAATCCGAACCCATTTCCAAGCCTTTGCAGGTAAAAACCAGTGCTCCGGCCGCCGTTCATCTTCAGACCATTGGTCCAGAAGAGGCTGGTCAGCGTTTGGATAATTACCTCTTGCGTTGGGCAAAAGGGGTCCCTAAAAGCCACGTTTATCGAATTATTCGCTCTGGCGAGGTTCGGGTGAACAAGAAAAGGGCTGAGCCGACTACGCGATTGGTAGAGGGGGATATAGTCAGAGTTCCTCCAGTTCGGATAGCCGAGCCTGCTCAAATGTCGGCAGTCAATACCGCCCAAACTAAGAATCGGGCACAGGGCTATTCCGACAAAATGCCGATTTTGTTTGAGGATGAAGCTTTATTAATAGTCAACAAGCCAGCAGGTTTGGCGGTTCATGGTGGTTCAGGCATTGCTCTGGGCGTGATTGAGACCTTGCGTATTACACGGCCTGAGCTCAAATTTTTGGAGTTGGTGCACCGTTTGGATCGAGATACCTCCGGGGTCCTACTCTTGGCTAAAAAGCGCAGTGCCTTGGTGGAATTGCATCGCCAGATCCGCGAAGGTCAAACAGACAAGCGTTACTACTTGCTAGCCCATGGCGAGATTGCTCAAGGTGCAGGCACCATGCAACTGAAATTTGCATTACATAAATACCTGCTGGCCAATGGCGAGCGCCGAGTGCGCGTTGACCCAGATGGGCTACCAAGTCATACCGCTTTGCGTGTTACCAAAGTAATGAAGCGGGGAGAGGATGCTATTACCTTGGCAGAGGCTCAGTTAAAAACCGGGCGTACTCACCAAATCCGCGTACACCTCCAGAAATTAGGTCATTCCATTTTGGGTGATGATAAGTACGGCTTTGAAGACCAAGACAAGATTGTGAAATCCAAACGCTTGTATTTGCATGCTCACTTAGCTGGCTTTACCCATCCCCGTACTGGCGAGAAAATGCGTATCGAATCACCATTACCTGCTGAATTTACTGCCATGATGAAAAACTTTGAAGTACCCCAAAATGCTTGAAGAGCAAAAACGCGATAGACGTTACGACCTGATTGTCTGGGATTGGGATGGAACCATCATGGACTCCACGCCGACGATCGTGAACTGTATTCAGCAAGCTTGCCGTGACTTAGGTTTCAAAGAGCCAGATGACACTCTGGCCAGTTCAGTCATTGGTTTGGGTATTCAGGATTCACTGAGAAGGGCGGTGCCGTGGATTGAGCCGGCGCACTTCCCCAAGCTGACTGAACGTTTTCGGTATCACTACCTCGCTAAAGATCACGAGTTGGATTTATTCCCAGGTATTCGTGAACTGCTGCATAGCTTGCGCGAGGATGGTTACTTATTGGGCGTTGCGACAGGTAAATCTCGTGTGGGATTAGATCGATCTCTACAGCATCACCAGCTTGAGCAGATGTTTCATGAGACACGCACTGCAGATGAATCCTTTTCTAAACCCCATCCCGGAATGCTCTTGGAGCTTTCTGACGTCATGCAAGTGCCGATGCGTCGGATGTTGATGATTGGTGATACTACCCATGATTTGGATATGGCGGCTAATGCAGGCGTTGATGCGGTAGCAGTAACTTATGGTGCACACCCTCCGAGCACTTTAAAAGAAGCGCCATCATTAATTCATGTGGATGATGTATCACAGCTGAGCCAATGGCTTAGCGACAATCTCACTATTAAAAACGAGTCAGTAAAGAAGGATTAAAAAGATGGATCAAAATCAATCCGAGAATGTGAATCAAAATTGGGAGCGTCAAGCCCTGGAGCATTTATTGCTAGAGAATTTAAAAGAGACTCGTAAGGCTCGTCGCTGGAGAGCAGTCTTTCGCATTCTTACTCTCATCATCTTTATTGGCGTAGTGCTAGCGGTGTTTGATTTCAATATACCTGGTCGCGGCATGGGAACAGAGAAGCACACCGCTTTAGTGACGATAGAGGGAGAGATTTCCTCAAGCTCGCTGGCTAATGCTTTAGACATCAACTCATCACTCACTTCTGCATTCGAAAATGAGAGTAGCGTAGGTGTTGTTTTGCGTATTAATAGTCCTGGTGGTTCTCCAGTTCAGGCCGGCATGATGAATGATGAGATTCAGCGCTTACGTAAGCTCTATCCAGCTAAACCGCTGTATGTCGTCGTGGAAGATATCTGCGCATCAGGTGGTTACTATGTGGCCGTTGCTGGAGATCAAATTCTGGTTGATAAGGCGAGTTTGGTTGGTTCTATCGGCGTGATCATGGAAGGCTTTGGATTTACTGGTCTGATGGATAAGTTGGGTGTCACTCGTCGCATGATTGCTGCTGGCTCCAATAAGGGAATGATGGATCCGTTCTCTAAAGAAAACCCACAGCAAGTGGAGATGATTAAAACCATGATCGATGAGATTCATCAGCAATTTATTGCAGTGGTCAAAGCGGGTCGCGGTGATCGTCTAAAAGAAACTCCGGAAATGTTCTCGGGTCGTGTTTGGAATGGCGAGCAAGCAATCAAAATTGGTTTGGTTGATGGCTATGGCACGGTAGAGACTGTAGCGCGAGATATTTTTAAAGCACCAGATATTCTCGACTACACCATGAAAGAGAATTTCGCAGAGCGCGTTGCTAAACGTTTTGGTGCTGAGGTTGGCGCTGCAGCAGGCAAGGCTTTAATTAAGACGCCTGATTTAAAGTAAAAACGATAGATCAACAAAGCACTACATCAAAAATCTAGGCCAGCAATAGAAATATTGCTGGCCTATTTTGTAGTGAGGCACAGGCAGCTTCATTTGGGAAGCGCTTACGCCAGTCTGCAATCGAGAGCGTGGTAATCATCTCGCTCGGCAAACTGAGATCCATTCCCATACAAAGCATCGATTGCGGTGAGAGTGTATTAAGACAAGCCATGAGCATCGCTGTATTGCGATAAGGCGTCTCAATCCAGATTTGTGTCTGCTGCAATTTTCTTGACTCCACTTCTAGTTGCTTGAGTCGTGTAATGCGGTCTTGCACATCATGTGGAACATAGCCTTGAAATGCAAAGCGCTGACCATTTAAACCGCTAGCCATGAGACCCAACAAAATTGAACTTGGACCAACTAAGGGTTTTACTTTGGCGCCTAACTTATGTGCTGCCAGCACAAGCTCTGCACCTGGGTCTGCAACCCCCGGAACGCCAGCCTCTGACATGAGGCCCATGTCTTTACCAGCAATCAGTGGCTTAAGTAAATCGATTGGTTTGACTGCATCACCATATTTGGCATTACGCGCCACGCCACGCCATTCACTCATTTGCATTTCTTGAATGGTGCAGGCTAAAGGTGCAACGCCATCCACTGCTTTTAAAAAAGCCCGCGCAGTTTTGGCATCCTCAACAA
>NZ_NCFJ01000255.1:0-3631 GCF_002281105.1 Polynucleobacter sp. 35-46-11 | reverse complement strand
TTCAAATAATCAAATCCAGCGGAATCAATATAACCCTATTTTTAGGTATATAGATACGGCTATTTCAAAGCCCTTGCATCGCTTACCAGTTGATATATCCGATTGTGCCTGTGAAGGATTTCAAAGAAAAGCCTCAAGGTATTGAGAGCATCAACATCTGCTCTATGTGGACTGCCTTCAAATTGAAGCTTAAAAGAACCCAGGCCTGAGGATAGACCGCCACTGGGTTTTTTGCCCATGGCAAGCATGTGCAGGCTATACCAAGTTTTGACATCGATCCAGCGACGACCAAAATGGGGAAAGCTGATACCTCGATCTTTAAATTCAGCTTTCAGTTCAAGTGAATCGCCACCGCCCCAAGTAATGGGATTAACAAAGCAATTACGCGTAGTAATAATTTTCCCAATTTCTTTAGCTATTTGTTCATGTGGAACTGCATAGTCAGAAATATCCTGATTGCAAATGCCCGTTAATTGGGTGATGAACTCAAAAATAGGCTCTTGAGGATCTAAGAACCATTTATACGTAGATAGGGATTGATTGACATAGTCATGGTAGTTTCCGACTGCTAACCCTATTTGAATGATCTTTGGATTTACTGTGGAATTATCTTGAGCATTATTGAGCTCTAAATCAAGCGAGAAATAGTTTTGTTCTTGATGCATTTTTGATGAACGCGGTTTTTAGTAGTATGTTGATAATTTAGAGTCCCCCAAGGCTAACGTCAATGCCAAGCTCAATTCCTTGTAAGACGTCATGGTTAATTTATTGACTACACTAGATCTCAATATCAAGATCATCATGGCGACTTATCTAAATTATGAAAATTCATGTACTAAGTGATTTGCATTTAGAATCTGCCGACTTTTCACCTACATTAAATGCGGCAGATGTTATTGTCCTGGCCGGTGATATTGGCCTGCGCTCAGAGGGTATAACTTGGGCTAGAAAATCGTTTCCAAATCAAGAGACTATTTATGTGGCTGGCAATCATGAGTTCTATGGCTCCCAGCGTGGTCATGCCATTGAACGGATGAGGAACGCATCCACTGAGTACGGAATTCATTTTCTTGATAATGATGTGCTGCAACTGCAGGATCCTAAATCAAATAGGCCCATCCGCTTCTTGGGAGCTACGTTATGGACTGACTTTTTATTATTTGGCGAGGATCTAAAATCTAAATGCCTATCGTATGGCGAGCTTTACTTAAATGACTTTAGAACAATACGTGATGGAGGAAGAAATTTTTCCCCGAAAAAATCGATTCAATTACATGAAAAATCATTGGCTTGGCTCCAGCAGGAGCTAGAGAGCCCATTTGATGGCAAGACGGTGGTAATTACGCACCATCCACCCTCAATGAGCTCAGTTGCAGAGCGATATAAGCAAGATTTATTGTCTGCCTGCTTTTCCTCGGAGTTGGCGCACCTCTTTGGCAAGATGTCTCTATGGATTCATGGGCATACGCATGATTCCTGCGACTATGAAATGAATGGTACTAGGGTAGTTTGTAATCCTCGCGGTTATGTTCGATCTAACCACGCCGAAAACCCAGAATTCAATTCATCCCTTATTATTGAAATCTAGTTGTCCAGCAAGATCTTCTCGATGGGGGGGATTAGCCCTTAGCTAAAGACTTGATTAATTCAGGGCTGCAAATATCGTCAATGTGCCTAAAGGCTCGGGAGATTTCTTTAATTTGATCTGCAGGAATTCCAAGGCTTTCGAAGTGTGTTTTCCACTGCCTAGTTACTCTCCATACGCGATCGATAATAGAGCTTGCTTGTTGCGGAGATAAACCAAAGCGTTCTTTAGCCCCATAGGCATTGTCTAGGGTTGCTAGCTTACCTTGAGGTCCGACCCCTAGGTGTTGGTAGCGCTCACTTGCAATGACTGCATGAGGCATCACATCGTAGAGCGGGCTTAGGCTCCAGCCTTTAAGCCCCTGATTCCATAAGAATGCATGATTGCGTAGATGATCATCATCGTTGCTGACAAAAAGGTTAAAGATCATGCGTGCATATAGTTCTTCAACATCCGATTTGACTGTTTGAACCAGACAATATCTGCGTATAGCATCTGCAATATCCATATAGCTTTTTGTATTGGACTCTGATTCGTGGCAAGCAATGAGGGTGAGAGCGCTAACCACATGATGACGAATCTCTACTGAACGGGCTGCAGCGGTCCAAGAGCGATCGAAGCGTTTAACCATCAACACCTTTTTCTTGCCAACTTGCTCTAATTGAGTTTCAGCAACCTTGAGACCGGCTAACTCTGCAAGCTTGAGAGTGGCATATTCAATGCTTGGTACATCTAAGACTCCATCAGTGTTGCCTGGGAACTTGGCCATCCATAAAATGTTGTCATCGTCGCGCACGCTTGCCTTTGGACGCATACCCCCTAGGCCGCTACCCACAATCAAAATTCTAGATAGTGCTTCGGAAACTGGTAAGCCTGCCTCAATCTTCTGCGCACCCTCGAGTACGTATGACAGATTGTGAATACTTTCATGAGCGGGGCGCTCTTCTTGAGTTAAGGAGGCTCGAACATCTAACGCCCCAATGCGATCGCTACCAGCCTCAAGAAGGTAGGTTGATTCTGGCAGGCTATTAGCTGGAACCTTAAGTCTTGCCTCAATAACTCTTCTTCCCCAAGAATCAGGAGCGGCATCACGAATTCCGCCAAAAGCTTCTAAGCCATTTGGTGGAACGAGGCGCCTACCTTTGATCTCGCTTTTATTCTTGAGGCTAAGGGCGACGGGATCAATTTCCTGTACATTGCCCCTATCTAAGTAACGTAAGCCATAAGCAAATGAAGAGGCAATGAGTCTTGAGCCTTCCTCATCTACTTGCAGTTGTCCTGCTGGTACAAAATCACCATCAAGATTGGCAAAGACAAACAGATTCTTCATCGTGTTTGCCATCAGAAATCAAGCGCTTTCATTTCAGCTGTACTTAAGTCACGTACGCGTTGTGGACGTGAGCGACGCTCTAAAGCAATAATCGCAGGATCATCTCCGCTTAATAGTTGAAATAAGTTCATGCCTGGAGCGATTGCATCTAAGTAACGCAGGAGCGCACCAACGGCTACACCAGGATCACCCTTTTCAATGCGCTGTGCAGTAGCGCGAGATAGGCCGGCACGGACTGCTGCTTCACTTTGGCGAACACGACGCGCAAGACGCAAAGAAACAAGGCATTGCGCTATTTCAGCGGATTGGCCAAGTTGCTTTGATGCTAGGGTAAGTTGTTGATCTACGCGCATAGTTGCCTCATGCTCTTCATTAAGTACGAGACACTAATATACCTGTTTATACGTCATTGGTCAATAAAAATGACTCATAAATAATACCTTAAGTATATTAGGGACTCATTTATGAGTCATTTACTAATTTAAACTAGTAGAATACAAGCGGTCTATTTGCGTCAAGGGCACCCTGGTCGGCAGCATGTCAATAAAAAAGCATATATCACGCTAAATTGAGTCAATATGTCAACAAAACTGCACATAACTGGCTTTATTGTCAACAAAACTGCATATTGCAATTAAATACATATCTTTTGGGCTATTTACTAAAAAATTGCCCGAACCACTATTTCGTAGGAAAAAGTGAGGATATATTTAGAA